>JAFACP010000474.1 GCA_023425455.1 Pseudomonadota bacterium
CTTTCAGACCTTTTACTTCACGTAATCGGATTTGGCTGAATATTTTAGCCGCCCCAGTCAGTAATGACTGGGGCGTTTTTTATTGCGGCAAAGAAAATAGTTTCCGCAAAAAAAAAGCGCGGACATCGCCGCGCGTGTTATCACTCTTCTTCCGCTTCTGTCGCCGGTTCCAGCTCATTAAACCAGCTATCGAGCTTCTGGCGCAGCTTGTCCACACCCTGTTTTTTCAGCGATGAGAATGGTTCAACCTGCACATCGCCGTTAAACGCCAGCACCGCTTCTCGGACCATATTCACCTGCGCTTTACGTGCCCCGCTTGCCAGCTTATCGGCTTTCGTCAACAGCACGAGAACCGGAATATCACTTGCCACAGCCCAGTCGATCATCTGCTGATCGAGATCTTTAAGCGGATGACGGATATCCATCAGCACCACCAGACCTTTCAGGCACAGGCGTTTTTCCAGGTATTCACCGAGGGCGCGCTGCCATTTGATCTTCATCTCTTCCGGCACCTGCGCATAACCATAGCCAGGTAAATCGACAAGCCGTTTGCCGTCAGCGACCTCAAAAAGGTTTATCAGCTGAGTACGGCCAGGTGTTTTTGAGGTACGCGCCAGGCTCTTCTGGTTGGTCAGCGTATTCAATGCGCTTGATTTTCCCGCATTGGAGCGGCCGGCAAATGCCACTTCAATCCCCGTGTCTGAGGGTAAGTGGCGAATATCAGGCGCACTGGTGACAAAATGCGTCTGTTGGTAGTTCCAGGTAGTCACGTGGTCGTCTCCAGAAATCGTAATCTGTGGGGGATTATACCTGAATGTGCGCAAAAGGCTTTTCTCATCACGACTGGCCTGTAAGCAAAAGCCCTGAAGAGTGTGAGACATCAACCATTAAAGTCATGGGAGATTTAAGAGAAATCGCAAACGTCAAAAATTGAAAACTTATTAAAATCAAAACGTTGGTGTTGAGTAATTATCTGAAAATGTGTTTTCTTTCTGTTTCGTTGCTTGTTAGTTTAACTCAACGCGGTAAAGTGTGTGTCGAGGCGAGGATGCCCGCAGGATTGCGACTCAGGAATGAGGGTCAGGAGCGCCAGGAGGCGAAGACTCAGGATTGTCAGGATGACCGGCGCCAGGAGGCGTTTTCAACAGGAAAGGGAACCGTACACGGACGGTATTTGCTAAAGGATAAACAGGGTTTGTTGTTGGCGAACACGGATTGTTTGACCCGAGAAGGGTTGTGAGTCAAGAAAAAAGGCGACAGATTGCTCTGTCGCCTTTTTTCTTTGCTTGCTTTCTGCTAGATTTCGCCGCAATTCTATACTGAAGAAAACGACTTAAAGATAAAACATCATGAAAAAACCGACCACCGCAGCAGGCGCTAAACGCCCGGCAAAAGCACGCCGCAAAACGCGCGAAGAACTGAATCAGGAAGCGCGGGATCGCAAACGCGAGAAAAAGCATCGTGGCCATGCTGCAGGCAGCCGTGCCAACGGTGGCGGAGAGTCTGGCGCTTCTGCGAAAAACAGACAGCAAAAAGATCCGCGTATTGGCAGTAAAACTCCCATTCCACTGGGCGTGACAGACACCCCGGTCACTAAGCAGCACAAACCAAAGAGCGAGAAACCTATGCTTTCACCGCAGGCTGAGCTGGATATGCTGGAGAACGACGAGCGCCTGGACGCGCTGCTGGAACGTCTTGAAGAGGGTGAAACCCTGACCGCTGAAGAGCAGTCCTGGGTGGATGCCAAACTGGACCGCATTGACGAACTGATGCAGAAGCTTGGTCTGTCTTACGATGATGAAGACGACGAAGAGGAAGAAGAAAAACAGGAAGATATGATGCGTCTCCTGAAGGGTGGACAGTAACATTTGCATCCGGCAGGTACGATAGTCCTGCTTATAACCCTTCCGGTTGTATGTTATCTGGTGTGGTTATTCGTTAAACTACGGCGGCTGTCGCGGCGACAAAAGTGGCTGCGCACCCGGATGATGGCCCGTAATGGGACCAGAACGGGCCGCCGTGTACGAACGCGACACCAACGGAAGGAGTGAGCATGTCTGTACCATCTATCGACTGGGATTTGGCCCTGATCCAGAAATATAACTATTCCGGGCCGCGTTATACCTCATACCCCACCGCGCTGGAGTTCTCAGAGGCCTTCGGCGAGGCGGATTTTCAGCAGGCTGCTGCACGCTACCCTGAGCGTCCGCTGTCGCTCTACGTCCATATTCCGTTTTGCCACAAGCTCTGCTATTTCTGTGGCTGTAATAAAATCGTTACCCGCCAGCAGCATAAAGCCGATCATTATCTCGATGCACTCGAACAGGAAATCCTGCACCGCGCACCGCTGTTTGCCGGGCGTCAGGTCAGCCAGCTTCACTGGGGCGGCGGCACGCCAACCTATCTGAATAAAGCGCAGATCAGCCGTTTAATGAGGCTGCTGCGTGGCAACTTCACGTTTAATAAAGACGCTGAAATCTCGATCGAGGTCGATCCGCGAGAAATCGAGCTGGATGTACTGGATCACTTACGTGCAGAGGGGTTCAATCGTCTGAGCATGGGCGTCCAGGACTTCAATAAAGAGGTGCAGCGCCTGGTGAACCGCGAGCAGGACGAGGCGTTTATCTTCGCCTTACTTAACCACGCGCGCGATATCGGGTTTACCTCGACCAATATTGACCTGATTTATGGCCTGCCAAAGCAAACGCCGGAGAGCTTCGCCTTCACGCTGAAACGGGTGTCAGAGCTCAACCCGGACCGCCTGAGCGTCTTTAACTATGCGCATCTGCCGACGCTCTTCGCTGCGCAGCGCAAAATCAAAGAGGCCGATCTGCCTTCCGCCCAGCAGAAACTGGATATTCTGCAGGAAACCATCACCTCGCTCACCGACGCCGGGTATCAGTTTATTGGCATGGACCACTTTGCCCGTCCGGATGACGAGCTGGCGGTTGCTCAGCGCGAAGGTGTGCTGCACCGCAACTTCCAGGGCTACACCACGCAGGGCGATAGCGATTTGCTCGGGATGGGCGTGTCCGCCATCAGTATGCTTGGCGACAGTTATGCGCAGAACCAGAAAGCGTTAAAACAGTATTATCAGCAGGTGGATGAAACCGGTAACGCCCTGTGGCGCGGTATCGCCTTAACCCGTGATGACTGCATTCGTCGCGATGTGATTAAGGCGCTTATCTGTAACTTCCGCCTTGATTTCAGGGCCGTGGAGGCACGATGGGGCCTGCAATTTAACGATTACTTCGCAGAAGACCTGAAGCTGATTGCTCCGCTGGCGAAAGACGGGCTGGTGGACGTGACAGAGAGTGCAATTGAGGTCACGCCGAAAGGGCGCTTGTTGATCCGCAATATCTGCATGTGCTTTGTCGCCTATCTGCGCCAGAAAGCGCGTTTGCAGCAGTTTTCCCGCGTGATTTAAACGGCATGCCTTTATCCGGCATGCCGTTTCTATTAGCTAAACAGCCCAACCAACGCCGCGCACAGCACCGCAGCAACGGCGGTCTGAGGCGTATGACTCTCGGCTGCTCCGCTTGAGAGCAAGTTGATTAATGATTCCAGCATGATGGTTCCCCCGATTTCCGGGCAGGATCATACTAGACTCATCGGAACAGTAAAGCGCAAAATAACGGCAATTTGCGCTCAATTCGTAATCTTTACACAGCGGTAAAAATCACTCCATCCCCAGTTCTTTCAGCTTGCGTGTCAGCGTGTTACGTCCCCAGCCAAGCAGGCGTGCCGCTTCCTGTTTATGCCCCTGGGTATGCCGAAGTGCGGTCGTCAATAGCGTGCGTTCCATCTCAGGCTGCGCCTCAGAGAGCAGGTTTTGATGACCGGAACGTAACGCGCGATCGGCCCACTGCGCCAGCAGCGTTGCCCAGCTGTCCGGCAGCGTATGCCCGGCGCTGCTTTCCGGTGCGCTGGCTTCAAACAGCTCGCCCGGTAAATCCTGAATCAACACTTCCTGTCCCGCGGCCATGACCGTCAGCCAGCGGCAGGTATTCTCCAGCTGACGGACGTTACCTGGCCAGGCCAGACGGGTGAGGGCGGCATCGGTTTCCGGATGGAGCTGTTTAGCTTCCACACCCAGTTCACGAGCCGCAACCTGCAGGAAGTGGCGTGCCAGGCGGGGAATATCTTCACGGCGTTCACGTAGCGGCGGCAGGTGAACGCGAATAACGTTCAGACGGTGGAATAAATCCTCACGGAATTTTCCTTCCTGCACGCGCTGTTCAAGATTCTGGTGCGTTGCGGCAATAATGCGCACATCCACCTTCACGGGAGCGTAACCCCCCACGCGGTAAAACTGGCCGTCGGCCAGCACACGCAGCAGGCGGGTCTGCACATCCAGCGGCATATCACCGATTTCGTCGAGGAACAGCGTACCGCCATCGGCCTGCTCAAAACGTCCCTGACGAATGGTGTTGGCACCGGTAAAGGCCCCTTTTTCGTGGCCAAACAGCTCAGATTCAATCAAATCTTTAGGGATGGCAGCCATGTTCAACGCGATAAACGGCGCCTTTGCCCGCGGGCTGTGACGATGCAGCGCGTGAGCAACCAGCTCTTTACCGGTTCCCGATTCACCGTTAATCAGGACGCTGATGGACGAACGCGACAGACGACCAATAATGCGAAACACATCCTGCATCGCAGGAGCTTCGCCAATAATGTCCGTTGTTGGCCCAAATACCGGTGCATTACGGGGCTGCTGCTGCTCCTGATAGTGGCTGATTGCCCGTTCGACCAGCGCAACCGCTTCGTCGATATCAAAGGGTTTTGGCAGGTAATCAAATGCCCCTTGCTGATAGGCGCTGACGGCGGCATCCAGGTCTGAGTGAGCGGTCATTATGATGACCGGCAGCATTGGATGGCGTTGTTTGATCTGTTTTAACAGCGCCAGTCCGTCCATTCCCGGCATGCGAATATCTGACAGCAGAACATCCGGGGTTTTGGTGGTCAGTGCGTCGAGCACCTCGCTGCCGCTCTCAAACGTCGTACAGCTTAATCCTGCCCCCGTGAGTGCGCGTTCAAGCACCCAACGGATGGAGCTATCGTCATCGACTACCCAGACTATCCCTCGTTGCATAAACGTCACCTTTATTTTTTAATCGGCAGGTATACCGAAAATTCGGTATGACCCGGCCAACTGGTAAATTCAATTTTTCCAGAGTGTTGATCGATCAAATTACGGGCAATGGACAGCCCCAATCCTGTACCGCCTTCGCGGCCACTCACCATCGGGTAGAACAGGGTGTCCTGCAGGTGGGATGGGATCCCCGGACCGTTGTCTTCCACGTCTATACGTGCTGCAAGGCGATAACGCACGCCGTGCAGCGTAAGCTGGAATGCCGTGCGGGTGCGCAGAATGATTTCGCCACCTTCCGGCCCCAGCGCCTGCAGCGCGTTACGCACGATATTCAGAAGAACCTGCTCAATCTGGTCGGGATCGTGCGCCAGCTCAGGGAGACTTGGGTCGTAGTCGCGAACCAGCGTGACGTTTTCCGGGAGCTCCATGGAGACAAGCTTCACTACCCGCTCAGCGACTTTATGAATACTTTCTGAGACATGCATACCTGGTTGTTGTGGGCCAAGCAGGCGATCAACCAGATTGCGCAGACGGTCTGCCTGTTCAATGATGACGTTGGTGTATTCAGCCAGCGCAGGGTCGGGGAGCGCTTTCGTCAACAGTTGTGCCGCGCCGCGTAACCCTCCAAGAGGGTTTTTGATTTCATGGGCGAGGCCGCGTACCAGATCGCGGGCGGCAATCTGTTGGGCATGCTGTAGCTGCTCCTGGCTCAGTCGACGCTGATTATCCATCGGCGCCATTTCCAGCAGAATAAGGCCTTCCGGAAGACGTTGTGCCGTTAGCGAAAGAATATGCGAGCGCCCGTCGATCACCAGCGTCACTTCGTTATCGGTGAATCCCTGACCCGCCTGCAGGCTTTCCTGCATCAGGCCAATGTTCAGCGAAAAATAGCTCAGCAGTTCCGGAAGTGGGGTACCAAACAGTTTGCGTGCGCTCTGGGCGAGCAACTGCTGTGCCGCCGGGTTGGCGTAATGCACGGCCAGCTCGTCGTCAACCAGCAAGATACTGTTAATCAAAGAATTGAGGATCTGCCCAGCATCGGGCAGCGTGCCAGTTGCCATTCAGCAGTCTCCTGGAGTTTTTGCACTAATTTAGTGCAGTATAGCTTTTTCGGCGTAAAAAGCGCGTGAGATCAGTTTGTTGGTGGAGAAAAAAGCCCATCCGAAGATGGGCTGAAAGTTTCCACGGCAACAAAAATCCTCTGGCGTCTTTCTCGCTACAGCCGCGTCGCGACTGCGACAAGAAATCCGCCGAGTATTAATTTTTACTTAAACGCTGTAGTACAGCTCGAACTCAACCGGGTGCGGAGTCATACGTACGCGGTCGTTCTCTTCGATACGCAGCGCGATATAAGCGTCGATAGCGTCGTCAGTGAACACGCCGCCCGCAGTCAAGAACTCGCGGTCTGCGTCCAGAGCCTGCAGGGCTTCTTCCAGAGAGCCTGCAACCTGTGGGATCTCTTTCGCTTCTTCTGGCGGCAGGTCGTACAGGTTTTTGTCCATTGCTTCGCCCGGGTGGATCTTGTTCTTAATACCGTCCAGACCAGCCATCAGCAGTGCTGCGAAGCACAGGTATGGGTTAGCTGCTGGATCCGGGAAGCGAACTTCGATACGGCGCGCTTTTGGAGAAGCAACAACCGGGATACGGATAGAAGCAGAACGGTTACGGGCAGAGTAAGCCAGCATTACCGGCGCTTCGTAACCCGGGACCAGACGCTTGTAAGAGTTGGTGGTTGGGTTCGCCAGGGCGTTGATTGCTTTTGCGTGCTTGATAACACCGCCGATGTAGTACAGCGCCTGCTCAGACAGACCTGCATATTTGTCGCCAGAGAACAGGTTGGTACCGTTCTTGGACAGAGACATGTGGCAGTGCATACCGGAACCGTTATCGCCGAACATTGGTTTTGGCATAAAGGTCGCGGTTTTACCGAAACGGTGCGCAACGTTGTGCACAACGTATTTGTAGATCTGAATTTCGTCGGCTTTTTTGGTCATGGTGTTGAAGCGGGTAGCCACTTCGTTCTGACCAGCGGTCGCCACTTCGTGGTGGTGCGCTTCAACAACCAGGCCCATCTCTTCCATCACCATACACATGGTGGAACGGATATCCTGTGATGAATCGACCGGTGGAACCGGGAAGTAACCGCCTTTCACACCAGGACGGTGGCCTTTGTTGCCGCCTTCGTATTTGGTGGCAGAGTTCCATGCGCCTTCAATATCGTCGATAGCCACGTGGGAACCGGAGATAGAAGAGCCGAAACGGACATCGTCAAACAGGAAGAACTCTGGCTCTGGCCCAAACAGAACGGTGTCTGCGATGCCGGTGGAGCGCAGATACTCTTCAGCGCGTTTAGCGATGGAGCGAGGATCGCGGTCGTAGCCCTGCAGTGTGCCTGGCTCGAGGATATCGCAGCGGATGATAAGCGTAGGTTCTTCGTAGAACGGATCAATGACCGCCGTGGTAGCGTCTGGCATCAGAACCATGTCAGATTCGTTAATGCCTTTCCAGCCACCAATGGAGGAGCCGTCAAACATTTTGCCTTCTTCAAAGAATTCGGCGTTCACCTGATGAGCAGGAATTGTGACGTGCTGTTCTTTACCTTTGGTATCGGTGAAGCGCAGATCAACAAACTTCACTTCATGTTCGTTCAGCATCGTCAAAACGTGTTCAGCGGACATACTTAACTCTCCAGATTGGTCATTGTCGTCGTGGTAACGAGGTCTTCAACTTTCTATTAAGGTGGCTGTGATGCCATCTTTTTGCCGTATTTTTATAAAGCGAAATCTGTGCCAACTTTTAAATCACCCCAAAAAGGCGTTATCATGCGCACCATAGTGCAAAAGGGCTGCACCACGATGGTTATGTTGCACCAGTATAGTGCTCCAGTGTGAACATTGAGCACCATATTGGTGCAATTTTCGTTAAGGTGCCCTTTTACCGCTCCGTGAAAGCGATCACAAAGCATCTCTGCAATACTTGTTTGCGGGGGATGTTTGTGATCCTGTTTTGTAGTGCGATTAATCCGTGTACAATAACGCGCTATTTCTAATGCCTGAGGCAAAGTTGTGATCGAAAAATTGCGTAACATCGCCATCATCGCGCACGTTGACCATGGTAAAACTACCCTGGTTGACAAGCTGCTGCAGCAGTCCGGTACGTTTGATGCTCGTGCCGAAACACAAGAGCGTGTGATGGACTCCAACGATTTGGAGAAAGAGCGTGGGATTACTATCCTCGCGAAAAACACCGCTATCAAATGGAATGATTACCGTATCAACATCGTTGATACCCCAGGGCACGCCGACTTCGGTGGTGAAGTTGAGCGTGTGATGTCCATGGTGGATTCCGTGCTGCTGGTGGTTGACGCATTTGACGGCCCAATGCCGCAAACGCGCTTCGTGACCAAAAAAGCATTTGCCCATGGCCTGAAACCTATCGTTGTTATCAACAAGGTTGACCGTCCTGGCGCGCGTCCTGACTGGGTTGTTGACCAGGTCTTTGACCTGTTCGTTAACCTCGACGCGACCGACGAGCAGCTGGACTTCCCTATCGTTTACGCGTCTGCGCTGAACGGTATCGCCGGTCTGGATCACGAAGATATGGCTGAAGACATGACGCCGCTGTATCAGACGATTGTTGACCGTGTACCGGCGCCAAACGTTGATCTCGAAGGCACCCTGCAGATGCAGATCTCTCAGCTCGACTACAACAACTATGTTGGCGTAATCGGCATTGGTCGTATCAAGCGCGGTAAAGTGAAGCCAAACCAGCAGGTCACTATCATTGATAGCGAAGGCAAAACCCGTAACGGTAAAGTCGGTAAAGTACTGGGCCATCTGGGTCTGGAACGTATCGAAACCGACGTGGCGGAAGCCGGCGACATCATTGCTATCACCGGTCTGGGCGAGCTGAACATCTCTGACACCATCTGCGATCCGCAGGCGGTTGAAGCGCTGCCAGCCCTGTCTGTTGATGAACCAACTGTATCCATGTTCTTCAACGTCAACACCTCTCCGTTCTGCGGTAAAGAAGGTAAGTTCGTTACTTCTCGTCAGATCCTTGACCGCCTGAACAAAGAGCTGGTGCACAACGTTGCGCTGCGCGTTGAAGAAACCGAAGATGCTGATGCATTCCGCGTTTCTGGTCGTGGCGAGCTGCACCTGTCTGTTCTTATCGAAAACATGCGTCGTGAAGGTTTCGAAATGGCGGTTTCCCGTCCGAAAGTTATCTTCCGCGAAATCGACGGCCGTAAACAAGAGCCGTTCGAAAACGTAACGCTGGACGTTGAAGAGCAGCACCAGGGGTCTGTAATGCAGGCGCTGGGTGAGCGTAAAGGCGACCTGAAAAACATGAATCCAGATGGCAAAGGCCGCGTACGTCTCGACTACGTGATCCCAAGCCGTGGCCTGATCGGCTTCCGTTCAGAGTTCATGACCATGACCTCTGGTACCGGCCTGCTGTACTCCACCTTCAGCCACTATGACGACATTCGTCCGGGCGAAGTGGGCCAGCGTAACAACGGCGTTCTGATCTCCAACGGTCAGGGTAAAGCGGTTGCGTTTGCGCTGTTCGGCCTGCAGGATCGCGGTAAGCTGTTCCTGGGTCACGGTGCGGAAGTTTATGAAGGCCAGATCATCGGTATTCACAGCCGTTCTAACGACCTGACAGTAAACTGCCTGACCGGTAAGAAACTGACCAACATGCGTGCGTCCGGTACTGACGAAGCAACGGTTCTGGTTCCACCGATCAAGATGACGCTGGAGCAGGCTCTGGAATTCATCGATGATGACGAACTGGTAGAAGTGACTCCACAGTCAATTCGTATCCGTAAACGTCACCTGACCGAGAACGATCGTAAACGTGCGATGCGCGGTGCGAAAGAAGAGTAATTGACTCCTCTTTTCGTCTGTAAAACCCCGCCCTGGTGCGGGGTTTTTCTTTTTTAGTCCGCCCCTCATTCATAGCCAAACCTTATCTTTCCCGCTACAGTTACTTTTCCACGGCGCAAGGAGATAAACATGCTTTATATCTTTGATTTAGGAAATGTAATCGTCGATATCGATTTTAATCGTGTGCTGGGAGCATGGAGTGATTTCAGCCGTGTTCCGCTGGCGACGTTAAAGCAGAGTTTCGCGATGGGTGAGACCTTCCACCAGCACGAACGCGGTGAAATCAGTGATGAAGAATTTGCTGAGCGTTTCTGTCACGAGATGGACCTGCCGCTAAGTTACGAGCAGTTCTCCCACGGCTGGCAGGCGGTATTTGTCGCTATCCGCCCCGAAGTCATCAACATTATGCGTAAACTTCGCGAGCAGGGGCACCGGGTCGTTGTCTTGTCGAATACCAATCGTCTGCACACGACATTCTGGCCTGATGAATATCCTGACGTGATTGCAGCGGCCGATAAAATCTATCTTTCTCAGGAGATGGGGATGCGCAAACCGGAGACGCGTATCTATCAGGCTGTTTTACAGGCGGAAGGCGCTTCTGTGGCTGATGCGGTCTTTTTTGATGACAACGCCGATAATATAGAGGGAGCTAATCAGTTAGGTATTACGTCGATCCTGGTGACCGGAAAAGAGACGATACCCGACTACTTTGCGAAGCAGATATGCTAAAAACCGTTCATCAAAAAGCCACTCACCACACCCGTCCACTTCGGGCGTGGCTGAAACTGCTCTGGCATCGCATTGATGAGGACAATATGACGACGCTGGCGGGGAATCTCGCCTATGTGTCGCTGCTCTCACTGGTGCCGCTGGTGGCGGTTATTTTTGCCCTTTTTTCCGCGTTTCCGATGTTCTCTGACGTCAGCCTGCAGCTGCGCCACTTCGTCTTTGCGAACTTCATTCCTGCGACCGGCGATGTCATTCAGAACTACATTGAACAGTTTGTCGCCAACTCCAGCAAGATGACGGCGGTGGGCGCCTGCGGGCTGATTGTTACCGCGCTGCTGCTGATGTACTCCATTGATAGCGCGCTCAATACCATCTGGCGGAGCAAAAAAGTTCGTCCCAGGATTTACTCGTTTGCCGTTTACTGGATGATTTTAACGCTTGGGCCGCTGCTGGCGGGGGCAAGCCTGGCGATCAGTTCCTATCTTCTTTCTCTGCGCTGGGCGAGTGATTTAAACAGCGTTATTGATAACGTTTTGCGTATCTTCCCGCTGATTTTATCCTGGCTCTCTTTCTGGCTACTATACAGCATTGTGCCGACCACGCGGGTCCCAAACAGGGATGCCGTTGTCGGCGCGCTGGTGGCGGCGGTGCTCTTTGAGTCAGGTAAGAAAGGCTTTGCCCTGTACATCACCATGTTCCCCTCCTATCAGCTGATTTACGGCGTGCTGGCGGTGATCCCCATTTTGTTTGTCTGGGTCTACTGGACCTGGTGTATCGTCTTGCTTGGTGCCGAAATAACTGTCACTCTCGGTGTCTACCGCGAACTTAAAAAAACAGCAGCAGCTGAAAAACAACAAGAAGCAGACCAACCATGATTGCATTGATTCAGCGCGTAACCCGTGCCAGCGTCACCGTGGAGGACGAGGTGACGGGTGAAATTGGCCCAGGACTTTTGGTGTTGTTAGGTGTCGAAAAGGATGACGACGAACAAAAAGCCAACCGCTTATGTGAACGCGTGCTGGGCTACCGTATCTTCAGTGATGCGGAGGGTAAGATGAACCTGAACGTTCAGCAGGCCGGTGGCAGCGTGCTGGTGGTTTCTCAGTTCACGCTGGCTGCGGATACCGAACGCGGCATGCGCCCGGGTTTCTCCAGAGGTGCTGCGCCGGATCGTGCTGAAGCGCTCTATGAGTACTTTGTCGGGCGCTGCCGTCAGCAGGACATGAATACGCAAACCGGACGATTTGCTGCGGATATGCAGGTGTCGCTGGTGAACGATGGTCCCGTCACCTTCTGGCTGCAGGTATGAGCCAGCTGGCGGCGTGGCCGCGGGTAACAAGAGAGAGTACAGCTATGTATCACCTTCGAGTACCGCAAACGGAAGAAGAGTTAGACGTTTACTACCATTTCCGCTGGGAAATGCTGCGCAAGCCCTTACATCAGCCGAAGGGCTCTGAACGCGACGCCTGGGACGCAATGGCGCATCACCAGATGGTGGTGGATGAAGAGGGCAACCTTGTCGCCGTCGGGCGTCTGTATATTAATGCCGACAATGAAGCCTCAATCCGTTTTATGGCCGTTCACCCGTCAGTGCAGGATAAAGGCCTGGGAACGCTGATGGCGATGACGCTGGAGTCCGTTGCTCGCCAGGAAGGGGTTAAACGCGTGACCTGTAGCGCCCGTGAAGACGCGGTGGAGTTTTTCGCCAAGCTGGGGTTTGTTAATCAGGGAGAAATCACCACGCCAACCACCACGCCGATTCGCCATTTTTTGATGATTAAGCCCGTCG
>JAFACP010000026.1 GCA_023425455.1 Pseudomonadota bacterium
TCGCTGGAGGCGGTGATATCGTAAAACACCAGTTCGTCCGCGCCTTCGTCGGCATAGCGTTTCGCCAGCGGCACGATGTCGCCAATAATTTCATGGTTACGGAACTGCACGCCCTTCACCACCTGTCCGTCACGTACGTCCAGACAAGGGATTATCCGTTTTGCCAGCATTGAATCGCCTCCGTCACAGTAAATTTGCCTTCCAGCAGGGCGCGTCCGACAATCACGCCACGCACGCCGGTTCCGCGTAATGCCGCGATATCGCTAATCTCTCCGATACCGCCGGACGACTGAAACGCCACCTGCGGGTAGCGGGCGCAGACCTCTTCATATAAGGCGACGTTCGAGCCCGCCAGCGTGCCGTCGCGGGAGATATCGGTACAGAGGACGTGTTTCAGCCCGACAGGCTGATACATCCCGACCAGCGCTTCCAGCGTTACGCCGGAGTTCTCCTGCCAGCCGCTCACCGCCACCTGCTTGTTACCCTGTTCATCAATGCGCACGTCGAGCGCCAGCACCAGCGCGTCGGCGCCAAAGCGGCGGAACCAGCCTTTCACCCTCTCAGGATCGTTAACGGCGGTGGAACCTACCACCACGCGCGCAACGCCGGCATCGAGCAGCGCGGCAACGTCCTCTTCGCTACGCACGCCGCCGCCAACCTGCACGGGAACGTTGACGCCGGCCACCAGCGTTTTGAGCAGCGGGATCTGGCGTTTCGCCGGATCTTTCGCGCCGGTGAGATCCACCAGGTGCAGCACCTGCGCGCCCTGCGCGGCGTAGTCCTGCAGGCGCGGCAGCGGATCGTTACCGTAGTCGCGCTGCCGGGCGTAATCGCCCTGATGGAGACGCACTACCGTGCCGTCGATTAAATCTAACGCGGGAATAATCATTACATCTCCAGGAAATTTTTCAGCAGCTGCGCCCCGGCGGCACCGGAACGTTCCGGGTGAAACTGCACGCCAAAGAAATTGTCTTTCTGTACCGCCGCAGTAAACGGCTCACCGTAGTTGCACTGAGCGATGGTGTACGGGTTCACCGGCATGGCGTAACTGTGCACGAAGTAGAAGTACGCGCCATCGTCAATGCCGCGAAACAGGCGATCGCCTGCTTTCGCATACACCCGGTTCCAGCCCATGTGGGGCAGAGGCAGACCGTGGTCGGTCATTTTCGGTACATCCTGATCGATGATCCCCAGCAGCTCGACGCCGCGGGTCTCTTCGCTGCGACGGCCGAGGATCTGCATGCCTAAGCAGATGCCAAGTACCGGCTGGGTACAGGCCTTAATCAGATCAACCAGCTCACGGGCGTGGATTTGATCCATCGCCGCCTGCGCGGTGCCAACGCCGGGTAAGAACAGTTTGTCCGCGCGCAATACCACGTCCGGGTCGCGGCTGACCACCGGCTCGTAGCCGTGGCGCGCAATCGCTGATTTCACGGAGTTCAGGTTGGCGCATCCGGTATCCAGAATCACCACGTTCATCACAACACTCCTTTCGACGAGGGCAGGGCATCGCCTTCCACACGGATCGCCTGACGCAGGGTACGGCCGAAGGCTTTGAACAGGCTCTCCACGCGGTGGTGATCGTTCTTGCCTTTGGTCTTCAGGTGCAGGGTCAGGCCCATGGTGTAGGAGAGCGAGCGGAAAAAGTGCTCAACCATTTCGGTGCTCAGATCGCCAACGCGCTGGTAGGTGAAGTCAGCTTTATATTCCAGGTGCGGGCGACCGGAGATATCCAGCGCACAGCGCGCCAGGCACTCGTCCATCGGCAGCACAAAACCGAAGCGGTTGATGCCGCGCTTGTCGCCCAGTGCCAGCTTCAGCGCTTCACCCAGCGCCAGGCCGGTATCTTCAACGGTGTGGTGGTCGTCAATATAGAGGTCGCCCTTAACGGTTATCTCCATGCGGAAGCCGCCGTGGGTGGCAATCTGATCCAGCATATGATCGAAGAAACCGACGCCGGTGTGGATCTTGCTGCCGCCTTCGCGATCCAGCCAGACCTTCACGTCAATCTGCGTCTCTTTGGTATTACGCTCCACGTGCGAGTAGCGGTCGCGGCGGGTCAACTGTTCGCCAATCATCGCCCAGTTCAGGCCGTCGGGGTTGTAGCGCAGGCCGGTGATGCCCATGTTCTCGGCAAGCGTAATATCCGTCATGCGGTCGCCGATAACATAGCTGTTGGCCTTGTCCAGCAGATCGTCCGCCAGATAGCGCTCCACCAGCTTTATCTTCGGTTTGCGGCAGTCGCACTCCTCAGCCGGCAGGTGCGGGCAAATCAGGACTTCGTCAAACGTCACGCCCTGGGAGGTGAGCACCTGCATCATCAGGTTATGCGGGCCGTCAAAGTCCGCCTGCGGGAAGCTGTCCGTGCCCAGCCCGTCCTGGTTGGTGATCATCACCAGTCTGTAACCGGCTTTCTGCAGCCTGAGTAAGACCGGAATGACGTCGGCTTCGAAAGCCAGTTTGTCGAAGCGATCGACCTGAAAATCGGCAGGTGGCTCCGAAATAATCGTGCCGTCACGATCGATAAAAAGGGTCTTCTGACTCATACGTTCTCCGCTTTCAGGGCGTCAATAAGGCGCTGGCTCTCTTCCCGGGTACCTACGGTGATGCGTAAACAGCCGCTGAGGGAAGGTTGTTTATTCTGGTCTCGTAAGATAATGCCCTGATCCCACAGAGATTTAAATACGGCGCTGGAGGCGATAAAGCGCACCAGCAGGTAGTTGGTCTCGGAGTCGAAGACCTGTTCCACGCAGGGGATTTCTCTCAGGGCGTTAACCAGATACTGACGCTCGGCGAGGATCTGCGCCACCCGCTCGCGCATGGCGTTGATCCCCTGCGGGGCCAGCGCCTGGGCGGCGATATCGGCGACCGGCGTGGAGAGCGGATACGGGGCGATCACCTTCAGCAGCAGGTCGATAACCGCTTTGTTCGCCAGCGTGAAGCCGCAGCGCAGGCCGGCGAGGGCGAATGCTTTCGACAGCGTACGCAGCACCACCAGATGCGGGTAGTCTGCCAGCCAGCCTGCCAGCGTCGCCTGCGGACAAAATTCGATATATGCCTCATCGGCGACAACCAGCGCTTTGCCGCGGGTCATCTCCAGCAGGGTACGGATGTCCTGCGGGTTGATAATCTGGCCGGTCGGGTTATTCGGACTACAGACAAAGACCACTTTCACGCCGTCGAGATTGTCGGCAATTGCCTGCAGATCGAGCTGCCAGTCGTCGAGGGCCAGCACGTTGCGACAGGCCACGCCAAAGGTCTCGGCGCTGACGCTATACATGCCGTAGGTTGGCTGGCAGTACATCACCGCATCTTTGCCTGGCTCGCAGAAGGCGCGGATCAACAGCTCAATGCCTTCATCCGCTCCGCGGCTGACCAGCACCTGCTCAGGCTTGACGCCGGCGTATTGCGCGTAGTTGTCGATAACCGCCTTCGGCTGGCACTCCGGGTAGCGGTTGAGGGTCTGTTGCGACAGGGTAAATTCGACCGCCGTCGGGAATTCATTGGCGTTCAGCCAGACATCACCGTTACCGCCCAGACGGCGCGCAGACTGATAAGGCGTCAGGCGACGGACATTCTCGCGGGCTAACTCTTCAATGCTCATGCTTGCTCCTTTAAGGCTGCAACGCGCAGCGTAACGGCATTTTTGTGGGCGGTGAGGCGTTCAGCGGCAGCCAGCGTTTCGATGGTGGCTGCAAGCGTTGCAAAGCCTTCGCGGGAGAGCTCCTGCACCGTCATACGTTTCTGAAAATCGGCCAGGCCCAGACTGGAACAGGTTGCGGTATAGCCGTATGTCGGCAGGACGTGGTTCGTCCCGGAGGCGTAATCCCCGGCGGACTCCGGCGACCAGTCGCCGAGGAACACCGACCCGGCGCTGGTAATGCTCTCCACCCGCTGACGCGCGTCGCGGGTCTGAATAATCAGGTGTTCCGGGCCGTACTGGTTGGAGATGGCGATACACTGGTCGAGATCGCGCGCCACAATCAGACGGCTGGCGGACAACGCCTGGCGGGCGGTTTCCGCACGCGGTAAATCGGCAAGCTGACGCTCAACGGCCTCACCCACGCGGGTTGCCAGATCGGCGTCCGGGGTCAGTAAAATCACCTGCGAATCCGGGCCATGCTCCGCCTGAGATAACAGGTCGGAGGCCACAAAGTCAGGCGTGGCGCCGCTGTCGGCGATCACCAGCACTTCGGACGGACCGGCAGGCATGTCGATGGCCGCGCCGTCAAGACGCTGGCTGACCTGACGCTTGGCCTCGGTCACATAGGCATTGCCGGGGCCAAAGATTTTGTCGACCCGGGGAATCGATTCTGTTCCCAGCGCCAGCGCGGCAATCGCCTGCGCGCCGCCGACGTTAAACACATCCTGGACCCCGCAGAGCGACGCCGCATAGAGGATCTCATCGGCAATCGGCGGCGGCGAGCAGAGCACCACCCGCTGACAGCCGGCAATACGCGCCGGCGTCGCCAGCATCAGCACAGTGGAAAACAGCGGTGCAGAGCCGCCAGGAATATAGAGACCCACCGACGCGACAGGGCGCGTCACCTGCTGGCAACGTACGCCGGGCTGGGTTTCCACGTCCACGGCTGGCAGCATTTGTGCGCTGTGGAAGGTCTCGATATTGTTGACCGCTACCGCCATCGCCGCTTTGAGCTCGTCGCTAAGACGTGCACCGGCCTGGGCTATCTCCTCCGCGCTAACCTTTAAGGCGCCCACTTCGGTTTTATCAAATTTCGCGCTGTATTCGCGCAGTGCAGCGTCACCGCGGGCTTTAACGCTATCCAGAATCCCGGTGACGGTGCGGGTGATGCTTTCCGATGCAGAGATGGCCGGGCGCATCAGCAGTTCGCGCTGCTGTGCTTCGCTACAGGCATTCCAGTCGATAAGTGTGTTAAAGCTCATGGCAGTCACTCCATCATCTTCTCAATCGGCAGCACAAGGATAGAGCTTGCCCCCAGCGCTTTCAGCTTTTCCATGGTCTCCCAGAACAGGGTTTCACTGCTGACCATGTGCATCGCAACGCGCTGCTGGTCGCCCGCCAGCGGCAGAATGGTCGGGCGCTCTGCGCCCGGCAGCAGGGCAATAACCTCTTCCAGACATTCGGTTGGCGCGTGCATCATGATGTATTTCGATTCACGCGCCTGGATCACGCCCTGAATACGGGTCAGCAGCTTATCGATCAGCTGCTGTTTCGCCTCATCCATCTCACCGTCGCACTGGATCAGGCACGCCTTCGAGCGGTAGATCACCTCAACTTCGCGCAGACCGTTCGCTTCAAGGGTTGCGCCGGTGGAGACGAGATCGCAGATGGCGTCCGCGAGGCCTGCACGCGGGGCCACTTCCACAGAGCCGTTAAGCAGACAGGATTTGAACTGCACCCCTTTCTGGTCCAGGTAACGCTTCAGCAGGTGAGGGTAGGAGGTGGCAATACGTTTGCCGTTCAGCGCCGCCGGGCCGTCCCAGGCTTCATCCACCGGGGTCGCGAGAGACAGGCGGCAGCCGCCGAAATCGAGACGACGCAGGGTAAAGTAGCGCGGGTCTTCCCCCTGCGCGCGGCGGGTCAGTAACTCCTCTTCCAGTACGTTTTCGCCAATGATGCCGAGGTCAACCACGCCATCCATCACCAGGCCCGGGATATCGTCATCACGCACGCGCAGAATGTCGATCGGCATATTTTCAGCCAGGGCAATCAGGCGCTGGGTGTGCAGGTTGATTTTAATCCCGCAGCGGGCCAGTAATTCGCGTGAATCATCACTCAGACGCCCTGATTTTTGAATAGCTATGCGTAAACGTGAGTTATCTAACATTCTTTATTCCTCGTTAACCTGTTTTAACCTGTCTGAATTTGGTCCAAAAAAAAGCCCCCGGAAGAAGATCTTCCGGGGGCTTTCTCATGCGTTCATGCACCACTGGAAGATCCAAACGTCTTCCAGCACACATCGCCTGAAAGACTAGTCAGGATGATGGTGATGATGGTGGTGTTTAAATTGAACGCGTGTCATA
>JAFACP010000085.1 GCA_023425455.1 Pseudomonadota bacterium
GCGCGGAATGGAGACGTTTATCGCCGTTGTTGAGGGCGGCAGTTTTACCGTGGCGGCATCACGGCTTGAGATCTCGGCGGTGATGGTCGGGAAATACATCGCCCGGCTCGAATCGCAGCTGGGTACGCGTTTGCTGGAGCGTAATACCCGTCGTCAGAGTCTGACCGACGCCGGGCGCGTCTTTTATGACGAAGCAAAGCGGGTGCTGGAGCAGGTTTCCGCCGCGGAACGCGCGGTCGAGCGGCTACGCGCGGCGCCAGCGGGCACCTTGCGCGTGACGGCTCCCACCTCGTTTGGCGGCTGCGTGATTGCCCCGCTGACCGCCACCTTTTTACAGCGTTATCCCGATGTCCGCATTGAGCTGGATCTCACCAACCGGAGGGTTGACCTGGTGGACGAGGGCGTCGATCTCGCCATTCGCATCGGCAACATTCACCATCAGGATCTGGTTGCAAAATATCTCTGTCCTTACCGGATGACGATCTGCGCGGCACCCGACTATTTAGCCCGCCATGGTATCCCGCAGGAGCCCGCCGATCTGGTGGAACATCTGTGTCTGTCTCACACGGTGTGGACTGCGCGAAACGAGTGGCGGCTGCCGGGCGTGGAAGGGGAGGTGCGCTGGAAGCGCGACGCGATCCTGCGCTGCAACGACGGCTACGGGCTGCGGATGGCGGCGCGGGCCGGTGTCGGGCTGCTGCTACAGCCGGAAGTACTGGTGGCAGAGGAGCTGGCGAGCGGCAGGCTGGTGCGGGTGCTGGAAAATTACACCCCGGCGCCGAGGCCGGTGCACCTGCTGTGGCGTCAGGATCTGCGCCCGCTGCCGAAGCTCACGCACTTCGTTGCCCACATAGTGCAGGCGATGTCTGACGACGCTGTGCATGGCGGGGAGATAAACGCGTAACGCTGCGATCGCAGGCGGGCTGTCAATGACAAGCCCGCCAGATTTACGCCGCATCAGCGCCCCGGCGCCACACAAAACGCGACGGCGTAAAATTCCATGGTTTTTATCTATTCAGGATGATTGTTCTGATTTCGCCAGCGGGAGATTACGCTGACAGCGATACCCTTCTGGCATCGGTATGCAAAAAGGGTTATCAAAGCGTAAGACATGTGCTACTAAGACTGTGCACACTATAAAAAATGAAGGTTAGAAAAGAATGTCCGTGAGTAAACTCGCCAGCAGCGCGCAAGGTCTGCAATCATCTGCCATCCGCGAATTATTAAAACACAGCAAAATGAAGGGCGTGATTTCGCTCGGTGGGGGGATCCCAAACCCGGCGCTTTTCGACCACGAAGGCCTTCAGATTGCCGCTGATGCAGTGTTATCCCGACATTTTGGCGAGGCTTTCCAGTACGGTTTAACAGAAGGGGTTCCGGGTCTGCGAGAGGCTATTCAGCAGCTGATGTCCGGGCGCGGCGTCAGCTGTAAAGCCGATGAGGTGGTGATTACGTCCGGTTCACAACAATCTCTCGATCTGCTGGCGCGGGCGTTAATTAATCCTGGCGATACTGTCGTAGTCGAACGTCCTACTTATCTGGCGGCATTGCAGGTATTTGGTCTGGCGCAGGCAAATATTGAATCGGTGGGTACCGACGGCGACGGCATGAAGGTCGATGAGCTGGAAAGCCTGGTAAAACAGAAAACCATCAAGGCGGTTTATATTGTGCCGACGTTTGGTAACCCGGGCGGCGTCACGCTTTCAGAGCCGCGGCGTAAACAGCTGGTGGAGTTATCGCAACGCTATGACTTTGTGATTATCGAAGATGATCCCTACAGCGAAATCAATTATACGGACGAGGTGTTTCGTCCTTTAGTGGCGCACGCGAAGGCGCTGGGTAACGAAGAGAACGTGGTTTACACCTCGACGTTTTCCAAAATTCTCGCGCCGGGAGCGCGGGTCGGCTGGCTGATCGTTCCGCAGTGGCTGAAGCGTGCGGTCGTCAATCTGAAGCAGACCACCGATTTACACACCAGCACCTTGTCCCAGTTTATGACCCTTGAATACCTGAAAACCGGACGTCTGGCAGACCAGATCGCGCTGATCCGTGAAGCCTATCGCCAGAAATATCAAACCTTCGCCGGGGAGCTGGAAGCGGAGCTGGGCGACGTCATGTCGTTCCACAAGCCTAAAGGCGGCATGTTCCTGTGGGCGAAAATGAATAACGGCATCAATACCACCCGCTGGCTGGAGAAAACCTTAAGTAATGGCGTTGTTTTTGTGCCGGGTGAGTTTTTCTACTGTAACGAGCCGGACTACTCGACGCTGCGGATGTCGTTTGTGACCCCGACGGACGAAGAGCTGAAAGAGGCGGTAAGACGCCTGAAAACCTCGCTGTAAGACAGCGGCGCATAATGGCGCGACGGCCATTATGCGCCGGGATTGTCCCGGTTTTCAGCCTGTCTCCCGCTTTAAAGACGCAGGCTCACGCCTCTGTTGCATGCGCCAGCGCGCGGTCGGCCGGATCGCCGCACAGTACGCGGGTCACCTCATCAATCTGACAAATCTTTCCAGCGCGAAGCTGCGCAAACATACAGACCTCTATCCTGGTCTGCTTACCATCCTGATGGACCAGGCTGACGATATGCCGGTCTGCCAGCAGCGTGTCATCACAGCAAACCTGCTCCACCCTGAAGGCGATGCGGCTGACCTGCTGGCGCACGTGACTGAGGTGGCGGAGGAAGCCCGGGTAATCCAGCGAGTGGCCATCGCTGACCTGCTGATAGTCGCGGGTGAAGAGTTCGCCTGGATCGATCTCGCCGCGAAATAGTCCGTCGAGAAAGGCCTCCATCTGCTGGCGGCGTGACGCCGGGCTGGAAGTGGCAATGAGGGTCGTGAGGATGTTCATGGCTAAGCTCCTTGTGGGTGAAGGGCTATTATCCTTGACAGCCGATCTCCGTGTTTCTGTAATACGGCAATTAATAACGATTTTCGGTCAACAGAATGGTCACCACGCAATCACTTTGCCACCCCAGCGGCTACCAGACCCCATGGCATAGCCACACCCGCGGACAGCTCTGCCGGATAACCACGGGTCTGCTGGTTATTGAGACGGAAAACGGGCGCTCGGTGGTACCGGGAAAACACATTGGCTGGCTGCCGCCGGGCCTGCGTCACGCCGCCTTCTCCGAAAGTACCATCGCAGGCGCTTCGCTGTATCTTGACCCGGCATACTGCACGGGGCTGCCTCAGGAGATCGCGCTGTTTGACCCCGATGAGCTGGTCGACGCGCTGTTTACCCGCCTGAGCGTGAAGGGTGATGCCACCGACCCGCGTATCCTGGCGCTGCTGCTGGACGAGCTGGCCGATGCGCCGCGCGTGCGGTTCCTGTTACCCATGCCTGTCGATCCGGGGCTCAGAAAAATAGCGCGGCTGCTGATGCACAACGTTGAGGATAACCATCCGGTTGAACAGCTTGCGCGTCATGCCGGGATGAGCGTGCGCACGTTCAATCGCCGTTTTCTGGCTGAAACGGGGATGAATTATGTTAACTGGCGCCAGCTTGCCCGGGTGATCCGGGCGATGGAGTGGCTGGCGGCCGGGAAACCCACCGGGTGGATCGCGCTGTCGTGCGGTTACAGCAGCATCAGCGCATTTATTGACGTTTTCCGGCGCTGGACGGGAAAAACGCCGGGGCAGTGGGGGCTTAAATAAGCCCTTTTTGGCGAAAGGTCTGGCGGGTTGCCTTGTTGAGATCCCGCTCATGCAACGACTCAGGCCGCACCCAGGCTATCTCCTGAAACTCTTGGTTAAAGGTGACCGCGCGGTTCGCGCTGATGCAGTCGAAGATCAGGTAAATCATGTAGATCTCTTCTGTGGTGCCGTCGGCATAGGTTTTCACCCGGATGTCGTCACGAAAGGCCCAGGGCTTCACGTCGACGATCGTCAGCGCCTCACCCAGCTCTTCGCGGATCTCGCGACGTAGCGCCTGCTCCATGGTTTCGCCGGGCTCCATTCCGCCACCGGAAAGCGCCCACTGACCGGGAAAGACGCCGCGATCGTCGGCCATTTTACACAGCAGATACGCCCCGTCATTCTGTATGATCGGGCAGACAATAGTTCGTTGACGCATGATTTCTCCCTGAAAAATGAGTATCAGTGGTGTGACGTTAATCGCTCAATACGCCAGGTCAATGCCCTATGCCAGGCGTAACAACAACGCAGGCCATCGTTGGTCATCACCGGGAGGCCTGCGAGCGTAAAAGCAAACTACGCCAGATTAACCACAAGATAAAGAGGGTCTGGTGCTGGCGAGGCGGCTTCAGGAACATGCACCTTATTGCACATTGCAAAAACGGGCCTGAGCGCGATCGGCGTCCGCACAGCACCGGGGCCTGACGTGCCCGCATGGGGTGGTGAGAGGAGAGGGGGCAGACGCATCAGCGCTCCCGCAGCGCCTCTTTCGCCCGGTTAAACGGCTTAATCAGATAATCCAGCACCGTTTTCTCTCCGGTTTTAATGTCCACCGTGGCAATCATCCCCGGCACAATGGAGAAATGCCGCCCGGCTTTATTCACCAGGTAATCCTGGCGGGTGCGGATAAACACCCGGTAATAGAACACCTCGGGTTTGGCCTCATCCTGAATGGTATCCGGTGAAATGGTCTCGACGACGCCGTGCAGCCCGCCGTAAATCGCATAGTCGTAGGCGGTGATCTGGATATAGCTGTTCCACTGCTGCAAAAAGCGGTTCTCCGCCTGCATCAGCTTGATATCTTCCAGCCCCTGCACGCTCTCCACCAGCACCGCGTTGCGCAACGTGGATTCATGGGCCGACTGTTTCGCCAGCGCGGCCAGCCTCTTTTGCAGCAGCAGGCCAGGCAGGACCATCAGCAGCGCCGCGACTGGCGCTATCCACGCCAGCTGCGGGGCGATGATCGCCAGCACCACCACAAACAGCAGGAAGAAGGGCAGGTCGACGAGGGTGGAAATGGTGGAGGAGGTGACCATCTCGCGGATCTGCTCCAGCTCACGCAGCTGGGAGATAAAGCTGCCGGTGGAGCGGGGAATGGCGCTGTTGCGCAGCCGCAGAGCGTGGCCGAACACCCGGTCGGAGACGCGCAGATCCGAGCGCTTGCCCAGCAGATCCATAATGTGTCCGCGCGCCACCCGCAGGACAAAGCCAAACAGGGTGGCGATCAGCACCCCGATCGTCAGCACGTAGAGCGTCGGATAGGATTGCGCGGGGATCACCCGGTCATACACCTGCATGGAAAAGACAATGCCCGACAGCGACAGCAGGTTAATGAACAGCGCCGCCAGCATCACCCAGCTGTAGGGGCGCAGGTCGCGCATCACCAGCCGGTAGAGCCAGTCCGGGCGGTATTTGGCGATGTAGGCATCAACGCGACTGTCCTTCAGCGCCGCCAGCGGGCGCAGGGCGATGGCGTGACGAACGGCGGGCAGCAGCGCTCGCATCGACAGGCGATTGGTGTAGCGCTGGTTGTCGAAAAAGCTGATCTCCAGGGTGTCTTCGCCGTCAAAATGGTCGACGACGCCGATTTTGCCCTCTTCCAGCTCCAGCACCACCGGCAGACGCCAGCTGTTTATCGACGGTTGTTCGCCGCTGAGCAGTTGAAACGACAGCCCGGCCTCGCGGGCCAGCCGGGTCAGGGCGGGGATCATCGGTTTGCCTTTCAGCCACGGGGCAGAGGCCTGCAGCGCGCCGGGGGAACAGGCCACCCGGTAGTGGGTGGCGACATAGCCAAAGGCCTGCGCCCACTGGGCCAGCGCGTCATCCGTCATCTCTTCTCCCGGCGGGAGATCGCTCTGGGTCATGGCTGGATCTCCACGCTCTGGATGGTGCGGTTCTCAAGATCGAAGGCATGGCGCAGGCGGCCGGTGTGATACAGGCAATTGAGCTGGAGCTGATGCAGCTGGCCGACGGTTTGCTGCGGGGTGAAGCGGGCCTGGTAGACCTCCTGCTCGGCGTTGAGGACGTCGAGCAGCGGCCGTGAGCCGAGATCGAGATACTGCTGCTGGTAGAGCGTGCGGGTACGAACGCTAAGCGCCTCCTGCAGCTTTTGCCGTACGTCGAGCCGGGTGCGCTGAACGGTGGACGGCGCGGCGTCCAGCGCATGACTGGCGGCGTTGCGCCGCGCCGTCAGCCCGCCGCCCTGGTAAAGCGGCATCTGCACTTTGACCCACGCGGAATACTGGGTGCGATCCCGCACCTCGTTGCCGGCGTAGCGGTCATTGAGGTAATGACGAACCTCCGGCTCCAGTGAAATGGTGGGGGTCATCTGGGCGTTGGCGTAGTCGAGATTGGCGAGGGCGACGTTGGCCTGCGCCCAGGCGGCCAGCACCGCCGGAACCAGCCGGTCGTCGGGTTCGGCGATATCGCAGCTGCGCGCCAGTGTGTCGGGAAACGCGTTGCTGACGCGATTGAGGCTGCTCCAGCCGAGAAAGCTCATCAGGGTGGCGCGTGCGCTGTCCAGGCTGGCCTGATACTGCATCAGCTGCGCGCGTGCGCCCTCAATTCGCGCATCGGTCTGGACGACGTCCGAGAGCGAGCTGGCCCCTTCCTCATGACGTACGTTTGCCAGCCTGCCAATCGAGGAGAGGGCGTCGAGCTGCTCTTTGGCGGTTACGACCATCTGCTGCCAGGTCTGAACCTGCACCAGCGCGATGGCCGTATCGTGGGCGACGGTATCAATGCTGACCAGCACATTGGCCTGCTGCTGGGCTACCCCGGCATTTTCGGCGCGCACCTGGCTTGCCACCTTGCCAAAGTCGTACAGCATCTGCGACAGCGAAAGCGCCAGCGACGGACTAAAGTCATTATCGCTGCCGTCATGGGTATAGCCGTTTTCCATGCCGGCGTTAATTTGTGGATAGTATTTCGCTTTGGCGACCTCCACTTCATCGCCCTGGGCGTACAGTTTTCCCACCGCTTCGCCGACGATCGGATGCCAGCTCACCGCGCGATTCACGGCGTCGCTTAGCTGCAGGGTTCCCGGCGCGGCGTTGCCTGCCACCGGTGCCACGCGGCCGGAAAGCGAAGGCAGTTGCTGTGTGTCGCTCAGCTCTGCGGTATTAATCATTGCGACCGGGCTGGCGGCGAAAACGGGGGCAGATATCAGGCAGTATGAGAGCCACCAGTAAGGCATCTTCTTTCCCATGTCATGTCCCTAATAAAAAATACGGCTTTATTGTTTGCGCCCGGACGGCAGGCGTCCGGGTCATTTCGTGCATCGGCTATCAGGTAATAATGTGCTGCTGATTAACCAGCTCGTCGTAGGTGGTCTGAACATTATCCAGCGTGACG
>JAFACP010000104.1 GCA_023425455.1 Pseudomonadota bacterium
AAGAGTCTGGAGCGATTACGATTTTCATAGTTGTAGCCTGTTACTGCCCTCGGCATAAATAGCGGGCGCGTTCCCGCGCCCGTCTGCGTTAGCGAGAGACTTCCACCTTCGCCAGTTTTTCGTAGTAGCATGCAATCGCACTGTGGTCGGCTGTTCCCAGGCCGTCCGCGCGCAGCGCCTGCATCATCTCCATGACCGCGGCGGTCAGCGGCAGTTGCGCCCCCACGCCGTGCGACGTATCCAGCGCGTTTGCCAGATCTTTAATGTGCAGATCGATCCGGAAGCCCGGCTTGAAGTTACGATCCATCACCATCGGCGCTTTCGCATCAAGCACCGTACTGCCGGCCAGGCCGCCGCGAATGGCCTGATACACCAGATCCGGGTTAACGCCTGCTTTAGTGGCCAGCGTCAGGGCTTCGGACATCGCGGCGATGTTCAGCGCCACAATCACCTGGTTTGCCAGTTTGGTGACGTTACCGGCACCAATTTCACCGGTATGCACCACCGAGTCGGCCATCGCTTTCATCAGGTCGTAATACTTGTCAAACGTCGCCTTGTCGCCGCCCACCATCACCGACAAAGTGCCGTCGATGGCCTTTGGCTCGCCGCCGCTTACCGGGGCGTCGAGCATCTCAACGCCTTTCGCTTTCAGCGCATCGCTGATTTCGCGGCTCGCCAGCGGCGCGATGGAGCTCATATCAATCAGTACCAGACCAGGCTTCGCACCGTCGATAATGCCGTTCTCACCCAGCGCCACCTCTTTTACGTGCGGGGAGTTAGGCAGCATCGTGATGACGACGTCGCACTGCTCAGCAATCGCTTTTGCCGTCGCGGCGGTTTCTGCACCGGCCGAAATCACCTCTGCCAGCGCCTCTGGATTACGGTCAGACACCACCAGTGAGTAACCTGCTTTGATGAGGTTTTTACTCATTGGTTTACCCATGATGCCAAGGCCAATAAAACCAACTTTCAGTGTCATAATTGCGTCTCTCTTTCTCTCAGTGGTGGGGTTATTTCTTAAAGGAATCAGCCAGTTTCTGCGTGGCGGAACGGAACACGCCGAGATCGCTGCCGACGGCGACAAACGTTGCGCCCCATTCAAGGTAACGGCGCGCGTCGGCCTCAACCGGCGCCAGAATGCCGCACGGTTTACCGTGCGCTTTGGCGCGGGCAAAAATATGCTGGATGGCGCGCTGCACTTCCGGATGACCGGCATTGCCCAGATGACCAAAGGCCGCAGCCAGGTCGCTTGGGCCGACAAAGATGCCATCTACACCCTCGGTGGCGGCAATCGCATCCACGTTATCCACCCCTTGCTGGCTCTCGATCTGCACCAGAATGGTGATATTGCTGTTGGACTGCGCGAAGTAATCCGGCACAGTGCCAAACATATTGGCGCGATGGGAAACGGAGACCCCGCGGATCCCTTCCGGCGGATAGCGCGTCGATGCCACCGCCTGCACGGCCTCGTCTTCGGTTTCCACAAACGGGATCAGGAAGTTGTAAAAACCGATATCCAGCAGACGCTTAATGATCACCGGCTCGTTAGTCGGCACCCGAACAACCGGCGCGCTGCTGCTGCCTTTGAGCGCCATCAGTTGCGGAATGAAGGTGCTGATGTCGTTAGGCGCATGTTCGCCGTCCAGTACCAGCCAGTCGAACCCCGCCAGACCAAGCACTTCCGTGCTGATGGGGTTTGCCAGCGCAGACCAGCAGCCAATCTGAATCTGCTGCGACGCGAGGGCCGCTTTAAATTTATTCGGGAAGATATCGTTACTCATCGCTTATACCTTTGCTTATTTCTGCAATTCCATACGTTTGATGTCGCCAACCACGAACAGGTAGCAGACCATCGCCATCAACGCTGAACAACCCACGAACACCAGTGCCGCGTTGAACGAATGCAGTTCACTGACCAGATAGCCAATCACCAGTGGGGTGACGATGGAGGCCACGTTACCAATGACGTTAAATACACCGCCGCACAGGCCGACAATCTCTTTTGGCGCGGTATCGGAAATCACCGGCCAGCCCAGCGCGCCAAACCCTTTACCAAAGAAAGCCAGCGCCATCAGCGCCACCACCAGCGTGGTGTTATTGGTGTAGTTGCACAGGATGATGGACGAGGCCAGCAGCATACCCAGCACAATCGGCAGCTTACGTGCCACGGTAATCGATTTGCCCTGCTTGATCAGATAATCCGAGAACACGCCGCCCAGCACGCCGCCCGCAAAACCGCACAGCGCCGGAATCGAGGCCACCAGGCCGACCTTCAGAATCGACATGCCTTTTTCCTGCACCAGGTAAATCGGGAACCAGGTGAGGAAGAACCAGGTGATGGTGTTGATAAAGTATTGACCAAAAAAGACGCCCAGCATCATGCGGTTAGTCAACAACTGTTTGATGTAACCCAGCTTCGGCCCTTTCGCCGCCTGCGCGCCGGGCTTTTTATGATCCATATCGACCACGGCGCCGCCTTCAGAGATAAACTTCAGCTCCTGCGCGGACATACGCGGATGATCGGTCGGATTATGAATGAACTTCACCCACAAACCGGTCAGGACAAAGCCAATCACCCCCATCACGGTAAAGACGTGCTCCCAGCCCCATTCAAAGGTCAGCCAGCCCAGCAGCGGCGAGAAGATCGCCAGTGAAAAGTATTGCGCCGCGTTAAACAGAGCAGACGCCGTGCCGCGCTCTTTGGTCGGGAACCAGGCGGCCACAATACGGGCGTTTGCCGGGAAGGATGGCGCCTCTGAGAAGCCCAGCATAAAGCGCATGCAGAACATGGAGACGCCAGCCCACGCCAGCGGGAAGAGATCCACAAAGCCCTGCAGGAAGGTGAACAGCGACCAGAAGAACAGGCTGTAGGTGTAGACCTTTTTCGAGCCAAATTTGTCGAGCAGCCAGCCGCCGGGGATCTGCATCAGCAGATAGGCCCAGCCGAACGCAGAGAAAATGTACCCCATTGAAACCGCACTCAGTTGCAGCTCTTTAGCCACCTCGGTCCCAGCAATCGACAGCGTCGCACGGTCGGCATAGTTAACCGCCGTGACGATAAAAATAATCAGCAGAATTAAATAACGGGTCGGCACCCCTTTTTTTGATTCTGCAGTAGTATCCAGTATCATGTTTATTTCCTCGGGCACATCGATAGATTTATATTTGTAATATTTATAAAGAATATTTCCTGATTATTTATCGATAGCAGGTAATATCAGGTAATTAACCAGACGCAATGAAATCGTGGTTCAGTATAATCATCCATCAGTGGCGATACATTGGTGTAACGCTCAATTATCTAACTTCATTTCGTTAATATTTTGAGCATCTGCACAACACACTGGGCGCTGATGCACAGAATCACGCATTCCCTGCCAACCAGCGCCTGCTCTCGCATCACAGAGTGATCTCGATCACATTATTATACTTCAGCTCCTGACATCCTTTATTCAAGAAAGCCGCGTCTTTATTTCTAAAATAAGAAAATAAATACCGCTCCCCTAAGTAATTTGAATTGTATGCAGGCGTGAGAAAGAAAAACCACGGCCCGACAATTTGAAGGAAACGGGATAACAGGCTGCAATTAACATCAGACACTTTGCTGGAGAATACTGAACAATGGCCGACATTGAAATTCGACAAGCGTCGCCGACGGCGTTCTATATAAAAGTTCACGACACCGATAATGTGGCGATTATTGTTAACGACAACGGCTTAAAAGCAGGCACCCGTTTCCCGGATGGCCTGGAACTGATTGAGCATATTCCCCAGGGCCATAAAGTGGCCCTGGTGGACATCCCCGCGCACGGCGAAATCGTGCGTTACGGCGAAGTCATTGGCTACGCCGTGCGCGCCATCCCGCAGGGAAGCTGGATCGATGAATCGCTGGTTGAGCTGCCAAAAGCGCCGCCGCTAAACACCCTGCCGCTGGCTACCCGCGTGCCGGAGCCGCTGCCGCCGCTGGAAGGCTATACCTTTGAAGGCTACCGTAACGCCGACGGCAGCGTGGGGACCAAAAACCTGCTTGGCATCACCACCAGCGTGCACTGCGTGGCCGGTGTGGTGGACTACGTGGTGAAAATCATCGAGCGCGATCTGCTGCCCAAATACCCCCATGTCGACGGCGTGGTCGGTCTGAATCACCTGTATGGCTGCGGCGTTGCCATTAATGCTCCCGCCGCCGTGGTGCCGATTCGGACCATTCACAACATTGCGCTTAACCCGAACTTTGGCGGCGAAGTGATGGTGATTGGGCTTGGCTGCGAAAAGCTGCAGCCAGAGCGTCTACTGCAGGGTACTGAGGATGTAAAAGCCATCGCGGCTGACGAAGCCAGCATCGTGCGCCTGCAGGATGAACACCACGTCGGTTTCCGCTCGATGGTCGATGATATTCTGCAGGTGGCGGCGCGCCATCTCGACAAACTGAACCAGCGTCGGCGTGAAACCTGTCCGGCGTCCGAGCTGGTGGTCGGTACGCAGTGCGGCGGCAGCGACGCCTTCTCCGGCGTGACCGCCAACCCGGCGGTCGGTTATGCCTCCGACCTGTTTGTACGCTGCGGCGCAACGGTGATGTTCTCAGAAGTCACCGAAGTGCGCGATGCCATTCATCTGCTGACGCCGCGCGCCGTGAACGAAGAGGTGGGCAAACGCCTGCTGGAGGAGATGGCCTGGTACGACAATTATCTGGATATGGGCAAAACCGACCGCAGCGCCAACCCCTCTCCGGGTAACAAAAAGGGCGGGCTGGCAAACGTGGTGGAAAAAGCCCTCGGGTCGATCGCCAAGTCCGGCCAGAGCGCGATTGTCGAAGTGCTCTCTCCGGGCCAGCGCCCGACCCAACGCGGCCTGATCTACGCCGCAACACCAGCCAGCGACTTTGTCTGCGGCACGCAGCAGGTGGCCTCCGGTATTACGGTTCAGGTCTTTACCACCGGGCGCGGTACGCCATACGGCCTGATGGCGGTGCCGGTGATCAAAATGGCGACCCGCACCGAGCTTGCGAACCGCTGGTACGACTTAATGGATATCAACGCGGGCACCATCGCCACCGGGGAAGAGAGCATTGAAGACGTGGGCTGGAAGCTGTTCCACTTCATTCTTGATGTGGCGAGCGGTCGCAAGAAAACGTTCTCTGACCAATGGGGGTTACATAACCAGCTGGCGGTATTTAATCCGGCGCCGGTGACCTGAGCGAGCCTGCCGCTTCGCATAGCTGGTGTACGCAGCCCTCTCCTCTCAGGGGAGGGTTCCCTCCCCGCCCTCAGCCCTTCACCAGCACCACATCGATCCCGCTCTTACGCAGCCCTTCCAGGCTCTCCGCCGGGATCCCTTCATCGACAATAATCATATCAATGCGCTGGGTATCAATAATCTTATGCAGGCTGGAACGGTTAAACTTACTGGAATCCGTCACCACAATAATCCGCTCTGCCACCTCGCACATCCGGCGATTCAGGCGGGCTTCATCTTCGTTATGGGTACTCACGCCACGCTCAAGATCGATAGCATCGACACCCAGGAACAGCAGATCAAAATGATAGTTTTGCAGTGACTGTTCCGCCTGATCGCCATAGAACGATTGCGACTGACGGCGCAAATGTCCGCCCGTCATCAGTAATTCCACCCCTTCCGCCTCCAGCAGGGCATTTGCCACGTTCATCCCGTTGGTCATGGCAATGATGTCCGTATGCTGACGTAGCATACGGGCGATTTCGAACGTGGTGGTGCCGGAGTCAAGAATAATGCGATGTCCGGGCTGAACCAGCCCGGCTGCCGCCTCGGCGATGCTGCGTTTCACCGCGGTATTCAGCGCGCTTTTATCCTCCACCGATGGCTCAACGCCGGGGACATTTCCTTCGCAAATCAACGCCCCGCCGTAGGCGCGAACGGCAATACCTTGCTTTTCAAGAAATGCCAGATCGTTGCGGATTGTGACCGTGGAGACAGCGTACAACCGGGAAAGATCGTTAACCTGCACGCTTCCCTGCGACCGCAACCGCTGAATAATCTGCTCGCGTCTTTCACTGGTGCCGATGATGCGTTTTTCCGCAGAGGAGTCAGTGCTGCTCATAGGAGCTCCTTAATAAATAAACTTTCGTTTCATTTCGTTTTGCCTATTAACGCCTTTCTTTTATGGGAATGCAAGCCCTGACTGGCCCGCAGACGCCAGTTCCGACAACGCTGAAACCTTTCATTATGTTTCTTTTGTGAAATAGATTGGAAAACCATTATCTTTCGTTTTATTTTTATACCACCATAATGCAGTATCAAATGAAACAAAACGAAATATGAATAACATCACCATCCAAAATGGAGAGGAAAGTGAAACATCTGACACACATGGTGGAACAACATAAACAGGGGCACGCAAACGGGATCTATGCCGTCTGCTCCGCTCATCCGCTGGTACTTGAAGCCGCCATTCGTTACGCCCATACGCAAAATACGCCGCTGCTGATTGAGGCCACCTCAAACCAGGTGGACCAGTTCGGCGGCTATACCGGTATGACCCCCGCCGATTTTCGCGGCGCGGTTTACCAGCTGGCGCAATCGCTGGGCTTTCCGCTACAGCAGCTGATCCTCGGCGGCGATCACCTTGGGCCAAACCGCTGGCAACATCAGCCCGCAGTTCAGGCGATGGCCAAGGCCGAGGAACTGATCAAAAGCTATGTCGCGGCAGGTTTCAAAAAGATCCACCTCGACTGCAGCATGTCCTGTGAGGACGATCCGGTGCCGTTGACCGATGCCATTGTTGCTGCGCGTGCGGCCCGCCTGGCGAAAATTGCCGAAGAGACCTGTCGGGAGCAGTCTGGCGTCTCCGGCCTTGTTTATGTCATCGGCACGGAGGTACCCGTCCCCGGCGGCGCGCATGAGGCGCTGACCGAACTGGACGTCACCTCGCCAGAGGCTGCGCGAGCTACCCTTGAAGCGCACCGGCAGGCATTCGAAAACGCCGGGTTAAGCGCTGTCTGGCCGCGCATTATTGGCCTGGTCGTTCAGCCCGGCGTCGAGTTCGATCACACCCATGTTATTGACTACCAGCCACAGAAGGCGGCGGCCTTAAAGAGCATGGCTGAAACCTGTGACACACTGGTCTTTGAAGCCCACTCCACCGATTACCAGACGCCGCAGGCGCTGCGTCAGCTGGTAAACGATCACTTCGCGATCCTCAAAGTTGGCCCGGCGCTCACCTTTGCTCTGCGT
>JAFACP010000178.1 GCA_023425455.1 Pseudomonadota bacterium
CGCGATGTCGCCAGCTCTTCGCACGTGGAGCTGGCGGTGCATCTGTTTGCCGACCTGGCGCTGGCCACCTCGTTCCTGGGCGTCGCGCTTGGGCTGTTTGACTATCTGGCTGACCTGTTCCAGCGTCGCAATACGCCCGCCGGACGTCTGCAGACCGGCATACTGACCTTCCTGCCGCCGCTGGCCTTTGCGCTCTTTTACCCGCGTGGGTTTGTGATGGCGCTGGGCTACGCCGGTGTGGCGCTTTCGATTCTGGCCCTGCTGCTCCCTTCCCTGCTGGCGTGGAAAAGCCGGCAGCAGCACCCTCAGAAAGGGTATCGCGTTATCGGTGGTAAGCCGCTGTTGTGTATTGTCTTTGCCTGTGGCGTGGTCATTATTCTGGTGCAATTTTTAATTGCGGCGGGGATGCTGCCGGAAGTGGGTTAAGGGAGCTTGCGCCCCCCTGATCTGTCCGGTTTAATGCAGGCAGCAGCTCTTAAACTTCTTGCCGCTGCCGCACGGACAGGGATCGTTACGCCCCACCTTCGTACCGTTCACCAGCGGCTTTTGCGTCTGCGGCTGCTGGGGGTTCGCCACCCAGTAGTTGTACAGATCCAGCGCGGCCGGCTGGATCACCGCAATACTCGCTTTATATTCTTCTTCCGTCAGCTGATCCAGCGCGTCGCTGTTCTCTTCCGTGCCATGCAGGGCAATCACATCCAGAGAAGCTTTCAGCTCCTGCGGTAAGGCGGACCAGTCGGTCAGCGCCACGCCTCGCATATAGCCATAGCACCACTCCTCAACCACGGTGTAACTCTGGCCGTCCACTTCGTTGTAGCCAAAGACCGGTTCGAACTGCTCGGGGTAGTCGCTCAGACGCTCCGCGATGTCGTTCATATGCTTAAAGCAGAGATCGATAAACCGGTTCATCTCACGATCGTTTTTCCAGCGCGGAATATACTTCTCACCGCCCCATACCGCCACCAGCCAGCCATCGGGCTCAACCACAACCGGGCCGGAAAGCACTGCGGTAAGCATGCCGTCAAGTTCGGACACGTCAATCACCGACGCATCGTCATGACCATAAGACATTAGCGTCTCTTCAAGCCACGCCATTTCACTTTCAGTTAATGGGCCTTCCGTCATCGCTGATACTCCTGATAAAAAAGGAAGCGATCCTGACATATATCGCCGTCTGTGCCTATCTGAAGTTTAGGACTTTATTGCTGTAAAAACGTGCACATCGTGAGCTTTGCACAACTTATGCGCATAATTACTCACGTGATACGATGCTGGCTGTTATTTCGCCTTGTGCCGTCAGGCTGCATAAAACGCGTCAACAGACTTCAGGTTTCACGACCTTAAAGCCAAAGGGAATCTGATCCTGAAGGTAGCCTCGCCGGGAAGCCGACGATTACTGGCCATAGAAATGCCAGGCAGGCAGCGATATATGACCGGAAAATAGAGATGGTACCTGTTGTGGTCGGTCTGAAAATTGATTAGTTATACGTTCGATAAAAAATCATCTGTGAAAAGTCGAATTTCAGGCACAAAAAAACCACCCGTAGGTGGTTTATACGACACTGCTTATCATTGATTTTATTCAACTTTTCCCATGGTAGCCGGAGTGGGACTTGAACCCACACAGCGCGAACGCCGAGGGATTTTAAATCCCTTGTGTCTACCGATTCCACCATCCGGCCAGGGAAGAAAGTGGAGGCGCGTTCCGGAGTCGAACCGGACTAGACGGATTTGCAATCCGCTACATAACCGCTTTGCTAACGCGCCGTAAATCTGTTGTCTTGCGACCTGCACCCGCCGTAGCCGATGCTTTTAATCTGGAGCGGGAAACGAGACTCGAACTCGCGACCCCGACCTTGGCAAGGTCGTGCTCTACCAACTGAGCTATTCCCGCATGTCATCAGGCATTGCCTAATCACTTGATTTTATTATCGTCCGACTAACCGTGCCGCCGTTCGATGCGTTGCATTCTACTTATATGACGTTTTGAGTCAACGTTATTTTTAACCTCTGCGGATCGTTTGCTGAAAATTACGGCGAAACGATCACTGTTCAAGCAAATCGCTGCGCGCGGCGTTCAAATACTGCAGCATTGACCAAAGCGTCAGCACCGCGGCAACCCACAGCAGACCGATACCGGCCCACTCAACCCAGGCATTAGGACGCCACAACATCCAGACCAGCGCCGCCATCTGCGCGGTTGTTTTCACTTTACCGATCCATGAAACCGCCACGCTGCTGCGTTTACCCAGTTCAGCCATCCACTCGCGCAATGCGGAAATAATGATCTCGCGGGCAATCATCGTTGCCGCCGGCAGCGTAACCCACCAGGTGTGATAATGTTCCGCCACCAGCACCATCGCGATGGCGACCATCACCTTATCCGCCACGGGATCAAGGAAAGCACCGAAACGGGTACTCTGATTCCAGCGACGCGCCAGGTAACCATCAAACCAGTCGGTCACCGCGGCCACGAGGAAAATCAGCGCGCAGGCAAAAGGGGCCCAGGTGACCGGCAAATAAAACGCCAGTACAAAGAACGGGATGAGCACAACGCGAAAAAGAGTGAGCAACGTAGGGATATTAAATCGCATAATGACGGTAACTGTCTGTTGTCAGTAAAATTTAGCTCTATGTTGCTACAGAGCCCTCAATGTTTCAACGAGTAGTAGATCTTTTCTGCCAGCCCTTGCGAAATACCCGGCACTTTTGCAATTTCCTCGACGCTGGCATTGAGCAGGCCTTGTAATCCGCCCATATATTTCAGCAACATTTGTCGGCGTTTCGGTCCGACCCCTTCGATGGTCTCAAGCGTGCTGGTATTTTTGACCTTTGCCCTTTTTTTGCGATGCCCGCCGATCGCATGATCGTGCGATTCATCGCGGATATGCTGGATAACGTGAAGCGCAGGCGAATCTGGCGGCAGGCTAAACCCCTCCCCTTCAGGCTCGAAGAACAGGGTCTCCAGCCCCGCTTTGCGGTCGGCGCCTTTCGCCACCCCCAACAGCAGCGGATGCTGTTTGTCCCACGCAACATCGAGCGACTCAAAAACCGCCTTTGCCTGGCCCAGCTGGCCTTTGCCGCCGTCGATAAGAATTACATCCGGAATTTTGCTCTCTTCAAGCGCTTTACCATACCGGCGCCGCAGCACCTGATTCATGGCCGCGTAGTCATCGCCTGGGGTGATCCCGGTGATGTTATAGCGACGATACTCGGCCCGCAGCGGACCGTTAGCGTCAAACACCACGCAGGATGCGACGGTTTGCTCCCCCATCGTATGGCTGATATCAAAACATTCCATGCGCTTGACCGCCGGTAATTTCAGCAGCGTCGCCAGCGCGGTTAAACGCGCCTTGACGGTTGACTGCTGGGAGAGTTTGGTGGTCAGCGCGGTGGCCGCGTTGGTGCGGGCCAGCTTAAGATAGCGCGCGCGGTCACCGCGTGGCCTGGTTTGTACATTGACCCGGCGTCCGGCCAGTTCGGAAAGCGAATCGGCCAGCAGGGTCTTATCATCAAGGGAAAAGTCGAGCAGGATCTCTGAGGGAAGCGTACGCATCTGGCTGCCCTGCAGGTAGAACTGGCCGACAAACGTCTCAACCACTTCACCCAGATCTGTCCCGCCCGGTACTTTCGGGAAATAGCTGCGGCTACCGAGCACTTTACCCTGGCGAATAAACAGCACGTGGACGCAGGCAAGACCGGCATCAAACGCGACGCCGATGACATCGAGATCGTCGCCGCTGTTCGACACAAACTGTTTCTCCGTCACCCGACGAACGGCCTGGATTTGATCGCGAATACGCGCTGCCTCTTCGAACTCCAGCGCGCTACTGGCCTTCTCCATGCGGGTAATGAGCTGAGTCAGCACCTGATCATCTTTTCCGGCCAAAAATAAGCGCACGTAGTCAACCTGCCGGGCGTACTCTTCTTCACTGACCAGCCCCGCCACGCAAGGCCCCAGACAGCGGCCAATCTGGTACTGCAGGCATGGACGCGAGCGGTTACGATAGACACTGTTTTCACACTGGCGGACAGGAAAGATTTTTTGCAGCAGCGCCAGCGTTTCCCGCACGGCATAGCCATTAGGGAACGGGCCGAAATACTCCCCTTTCGCATGCTTCGCCCCGCGATGCATCGCCAGTCTGGGGTGCGTATCGCCGCTGAGGAAAATAAAGGGATAAGATTTGTCATCCCGCAACAGCACGTTGTAACGCGGCTGATACAGCTTGATGTAGTTATGCTCAAGCAGCAGCGCTTCCGTCTCCGTATGGGTGACGGTGACATCAATCGTGTGGATAAGGGCAACAAGGGCTTCGGTCTTACGCGAGGCAAGTTGACTGCGGAAATAACTGGAAAGGCGCTTTTTGAGATCTTTGGCCTTCCCGACATAGATAACCGTCCCGCCAGCATCGTACATCCGATAGACGCCAGGCTGGCTGGTAACGGTTTTCAGAAACGCTTTTGAATCGAACACATCACTCACTGACTGATTAACGGCTCCGAATTACACAAACCATGACGAATAGCCAGATGAGTCAGCTCGACATCCCCATGAATGTTCAGTTTACTGAACATTCTGTAGCGGTAGCTGTTGACCGTCTTAGGGCTAAGATTCAGCTGCTCTGAGATCTCATTCACCTTCTGACCTTTAGTGATCATCAGCATAATTTGCAGTTCACGTTCAGACAAGCTGGCAAACGGCGATTCCGTTTTTTCCGGCTCGATTTGACTCAGTGCCATTTGCTGGGCGATGTCAGAGGCGATATAACGCTGCCCGGCAAAAACCGAACGGATCGCATTGACCACCTCCTGTGGGGCAGCGCCTTTGCTCAGATAGCCCGCCGCACCGGCCTGCATCACTTTGGCTGGTAAGGGATTCTCAGTATGAACGGTCAGCATGATGACTTTGGTATCAACAAAAGCACGGGCAATTTTGCGCGTGGCTTCCAGCCCGCCAATACCCGGCATGTTCATATCCATTAACACCACGTCAGCGGAGTTCGCGCGACACCATTTAACCGCGTCTTCACCACAGCACGCCTCACCGGCAACGTTGATACCTTTTATATCTTCAAGAATGCGTCGTATCCCTGCGCGCACCAGTTCGTGGTCATCAACAAGAAGGACGTTGATCAAAGGAAATGTCTCCAGAATAGGGATAACGCTACTGACTGCTAATTGGGTTTATATTAACGGTTTTCACCGCAAGATTAAAACGTTAAAAAAGCGGCGATTCGATTTTGCTCTCGTTTTCGCAAATAATCCCCTGCGCCAGGCGCTAAAGTGGTCTCATGACCCAATGTGTTTACCACTATTTCCAGCCAACTGTATTCAAAAGGTTACACAGACTGACCACTCCGCATCGACAAGAAAACAGATCTGAAATTTTTGTAACAATAATTAACGACACGCGAACCGTGGTTAAACATTTATTTAGGGATAACCCTCGATACCGATTTCTTCGCGAGTTTTGTTTACCTGAATAAACAAAAAAGCAGCGACGTGCAAAAAACAACCACTGCTTTTTTTGCCGCAGCTTGTGGTATACTCCGCCGCCTTAACTTTGAAAGTCGCGCCCAGGCGCTGTTTTATAATGAGGAAAATAAATGAGCACACCGGAATTCATCACTGCGGAAAATAACAAAGAACTGGCGCAGGAAGTCTCCTGCCTGAAAGCGCTGCTGACGCTCATGCTGCAAGCGATGGGTCAGGCTGATGCAGGTCGTGTGATCATCAAAATGGAAAAACAAATCGCGCAGATGGAAGACCAGGCAGAATCGGACGTATTCGCCAATACGGTTAAGCAAATTAAACAAGCTTACCGCCAGTAAAAAAAACGGCTGGATGCGTTGCATTCAGCCGTTGCCTCGTCTGACACGCAGAACGAACGTTTTGTCAGATAAGCCCTGTCGCTGCTGCGTAGCAGGCTATCTGGGTCTTGTTTGGTGCGTTAAATTTCTTCTGCATATTCTTCTGATGGAAGTTAACCGTATTCTCGGAAATAGAGAGAATGATCGCGATTTCCGCCGAGGTTTTACCTTCCGCCGTCCACTTCAGAATCTCCTTTTCCCGTTTACTGAATTTCATTTCCGGCGGCATCACCATCTCATGTTCAAAGCGCAGCAATGAGGTCAGGGCCATTTGAATCAGCATCTGCAGGCGTAATTCAACTTCTTCGTCGCTGAGCGGGTTATCCATCGCGCTGGTACGAGAAACCGAGAGGAATCCCAGCGCGTGATTAGGCAACATCAGACACTGTGTTATTCCCACACGTAACCCGTGGTCACGCGCGCCCTGCCATAATTGCGGGGCATCAGCAAATAATTCATCGCTCCAGGGTAAATGACCCTGAACGAAATTCTCCGGCTTTAACACCGGATCGATAGCGAAATAATTCTCTGACTGATAATGCGCCATCCACTGCTGCGGATAACTGGTATGCACTGAAATTCTGGGGCGCGTAAAAGGGACCGGGTGACGAACGCAGAGAGCAAAATAATCAAATTCTATTGCCTGAGTTTGTCGTTGAAGTTCCTGATAAACCTCGTCAGCCGAGGTCAATTCCTGAAACCGCTGATAGCATTCCCGTCGCCAGGTGAAAAAGTCTGTATCCTTCATACTTACGAAATGAAGCCTCTGATATAGATAATCATTATTATGGTGAATATAACCTAACACATAAATCTTTTTTAGATATACAAAATATCGGCCACCGCGCCATTATCTTTAGTTTTTACAGGGATTATCCGAGCGCGACGGAATAAATACACAATGCAATTGCCATGGCAGGAGAATAATTTGCTCCAGCAGAAAGAACTGGAGCAAATGAGTGCAGAAATGCTACTGCATAAGGAATTTTTCAAGGAACTGACGGGTGCGTGGCTGCTGCGGACGGGTGAACAGCTCCTTCGCCGGCCCCTGCTCCACAATGCGCCCCTGATCCATAAAGATAGCGCGGTCGGCGACATCCCGGGCAAAGCTCATTTCATGGGTGACGATGACCATCGTGCGCTTCTCCTGCGCCAGCTGGCGAATGGTATTGAGCACCTCGCCCACCAGCTCAGGGTCAAGCGCTGAGGTGGGTTCGTCAAACAGGATCACATCCGGGCGCATCGCCAGCGCGCGGGCAATCGCCACGCGCTGCTGCTGCCCGCCAGACAGACGGCGCGGATAGCTGGTCTCCTTGCCGGCAAGCCCGACCTTGGACAGCAGCTCGCGAGCGCGGGTTGTCGCGTCGTCCTTTGCCTCTCCCTTAACAATAACCGGCCCTTCAATAATATTTTCCAGTACTGTACGGTGTGGGAACAGATTGAAGTTCTGGAACACGAAACCGACATGCTGGCGCAGCCGCCGTATCAGCCCTTTCTGCTGGCTGATCGGCTTCGCGGTATCGATGGTGATCTCCCCGACCCGAATCGTGCCGCTCTCAGGCTGCTCGAGCAGATTGATACTGCGCAGTAAGGTGGTTTTCCCCGACCCGCTCGGTCCAATGATGGCCACCACTTCGCCGGGGGCGACCTCAAGATCGATGCCGTGAAGGACAGTCTGGCCGTGAAATTTTTTCACCAGGTTTTTGACGTCGATAGCACTCATTTCGGATCTCGCTCCTGGCGGTTAAGCTGGTTTTCAAAATAGTTTTGCAGCGCGGAAAGCACCGTCGCCATCACCCAGTAAATCAGTGACGCCGCCAGATACATGGTAAAGACCTCAAGCGTGCGCGAGGTAATGAGCTGGGCCTGACGGAACAGCTCCGGCACCTGAATGGTTGCCGCCAGCGACGTATCTTTCACCAGGCTGATAAAGCTGTTGCTGAGCGGCGGTAAGGCCACGCGCGCAGCCTGGGGAAGAATAGCACGACGCAGGGTCTGCCACGGCGTCATCCCGATACTGGCAGCGGCTTCCCACTGCCCCTTATCGATGGAGGAGATCGCCGCGCGCAGGGTCTCCGAGGTATACGCCGCGGTGTTCAGCGACAGCCCAATCATCGCCGCCGGGATCGGGTCCAGCTCAAGGCCAAACTGCGGTAAACCGTAGTAAATCATAAACAGCTGAGCGATAAGCGGCGTACCGCGAAACACGGAGATATAAAAACGGGCCAGCCAGCGAACCGGCCATATGGCCGACATCCGCATCAGCGCCAGCACAAACCCCAGAACCAGCCCGAAGAACATCCCGCCAATACTGAGCTGTAAGGTAAACACCGCCCCTTTGAGCAGGAACGGCAACGAATCAATAACCAGTTGAATACTTTCTTGCATTATTATTTTCGACCTGATTTTTTAAACATGAGGATGATAAGCAAACAGCGCTGGCGCCCCGCCGGTGTGGACAAATAAAATGGGTCCTTCATCCTTAAAGCGTTTTTGCGCCACCCCGTCAATCAGCCCCGCCATCGCCTTCCCGGTATAGACAGGATCCAGCAGAATACCTTCCAGCCGCGCCAGCAGCCTGACGGCCTCCATCCCTTCATCGTTTGGCGTACCGTAGCCCGGCGCAAAATAGTCATCCCACAGCAGAATGTCGGCCTTCGCCTGGAGTTCAAGCTGCTCGGCGACCGCCTGCTGCAGCGTCACCACCTTTGGCTTTTGATCGGCCACGCTTCGGGAGACCGTCACGCCAATCAGCTCGGCATCCGGCATCAGCTGCTCCAGGCCAACAGCCAGACCGGCATGGGTTCCCGCGCTGCCGGAGGCGACCACCACCGACGATACACTCACCGCCCCCTCACACTGCTGGGCAATCTCCAGCGCGCTCTCCACGTAGCCCAGCGCGCCAAGCGCATTCGACCCGCCGACAGGAATAACGTACGGACGGAACCCCTGCGCTTCCAGACGGGTAGCAAGCGCTTCAAGCTGCGCTGTCGGGTCGGTCAGGGCATCAACCATTTCGACCTGCAC
>JAFACP010000215.1 GCA_023425455.1 Pseudomonadota bacterium
CAATAAGGGCGGCTGGGATGGGGCGATGATCACCTTTTTCGCCAGCAGTATCGCAATGTATGTCCGCCAGCTGCTGACGCACCGCCAGATGCATCCGCAAATTAACTTCTGTATTACCGCGTTTGTGGCAACGACCATTTCCGGGTTGCTGCTGCGCCTGCCGATGTTCGCCAGCACGCCAAACATTGCCATGGCCGCCAGCGTGCTGCTGCTGGTACCGGGTTTCCCGCTGATTAACGCCGTCGCCGACATGTTTAAAGGACACATTAATACCGGCCTTGCGCGCTGGGCAATTGCCAGTCTGCTGACGCTGGCAACCTGTATCGGCGTCGTGATGGCGATGACAATATGGGGGCTACCAGGATGGGCGTGATCGACTTTCTTTTCGCACTGGCGCAGGACATGCTGCTGGCCGCCATTCCGGCAACCGGCTTTGCAATGGTGTTTAATGTACCGCAGCGTGCCCTTCCCTGGTGTGCGCTTCTGGGTGCCATTGGCCACGGCTCGCGGATGGTCATGATGACGGCGGGCTTTAACATCGAATGGTCAACGTTCATGGCCTCGATGCTGGTCGGCAGCATCGGTATTCAGTGGTCACGCTGGTATCTGGCGCATCCGAAGGTTTTTACCGTCGCCGCAGTGATCCCGATGTTTCCCGGTATCTCCGCCTATACGGCGATGATATCGGCCGTCAAGATCAGCCATTTTGGCTACAGCGAGCCTCAGATGATCCTGCTGCTAAGCAATTTCCTCAAGGCGTCATCGATTGTTGGTGCACTCTCCATCGGGCTGTCGATACCCGGTCTGTGGCTGTACCGTAAACGCCCGCGCGTTTGATATTTGTGTTCTGTGGCGACGATAGTGATAATCCCTCAACTCCGTCTGGCGATGATAAGGAAAGGATGTGGCTAACCCTGGCAGCGAACACCCCGGTCACCATGAAGCATCCAGCCTCAAGGATAAAATATTTCGGAGTGCTATTACCCTGTTTGCCGAATACGGCCTGAACGGCGCCCGCATGGAGCAGATCGCCGAAAAAGCGGGGACCACCAAACGAATGGTGGTGTATCACTTTAAAAACAAAGAAAACCTGTACCTGCTGGCGCTTGAATATGTCTACGCGCAAATTCACGCCAGCGAAAAAGGGCTGAGCCTTGCCGGGATGCCGCCAGTTGAAGCCCTCGTCCAGCTGGTGGAAACCACGTTTGACTATCACGCAGACCACCCGGATTACATCCGTATCATCTGCATGGAGAATATGCAGCGCGGTCGTTTTATGCAGCAATCCAGCTATCTGCGCCAGGTCAACCACAGCGCGCTGGCGCTGCTCGAAGCAATTCTGGCGCGCGGAAAAGAGAAACAGCTGTTCAACCCGTCGGTAGACGCCCGCGATCTTCACCGCCTTATCAGCAGCTTCAGCTTCCATTATGTCGCCAACAGCTACACCTTCACGCTGCTGTTTGAGGAAGGTGCGAACGAACAGGCCCAGCGTCTGCACTACCGTAAGATGGCGGTTCAGGTCGCGCTGCGTTATACCTGCCCATAAATTGCTTGCAATTATATCGCACACTATCTATATTCATTTCATGAATGCAAAAACACCCGACACCACCGCCGCGCTGCTGCTGGACAACCAGCTCTGCTTTGCCCTTTACTCGGCAAACCTGGCGCTAAACAAGCTGTACCGGCAACTGCTGGCACCGCTTAACCTGACCTACCCTCAGTATCTGGTGATGCTGGTGTTATGGGAGCAGGATGACATTACGGTGTCGGACATTGGCGAACGGCTGTTTCTTGACTCCGCAACGCTGACGCCGCTGCTGAAACGTCTCGAAAGCGCCGGGCTTATCAACCGTCATCGCTCGCGTCGGGACGAACGTCAGGTCGCCGTGACCCTGAGCGACGCCGGACGTCAGCTGCAACAGCAGGCAACGGGGATCCCTCAGGCCGTTGGCTGTGCTGCACAGTGTGACACTGAGAGCATGCTGGCGCTCAAACAACAGCTTGAACTTTTGCGACAACAGCTTCAGCGCGCGTAAGGCTATACTTTATGCGTCTTTATTTAATCATATATATCGCACGCTATTTAATAGCACACACAAAATGTAAGATGAGGAACCTGCCATGTCTTTAGAAAAAGTTGTCTACACTGCCAAAGCCAAAGCAACCGGCGGCCGCGATGGTCGCGCCACCTCTTCCGACGGCGTCCTGGACGTTAAACTGGGCGTACCGAAAGAGATGGGCGGCATGGGCGGCGAGGTCACAAACCCGGAACAGCTGTTCGCCGCGGGCTACTCCGCGTGTTTCCTCGGCGCGATGAAGTTTGTGGCCGCACGCGATAAATTTACCCTGCCGAAAGAGGCCTTCATTGAAGGTGAAGTGGGAATCGGTCCTCTGCCGACCGGCTTTGGTATCGAAGCGAAACTGAATATCCACGTTGAGGGGATGGATCCAGCGGAAGCCAAAAAACTGGTTGATGCGGCACACATTGTCTGTCCGTATTCCAACGCCACGCGCGGTAACATTGACGTCACGCTGAATATTATCGCCTGATCCAACTCCCCTCTCCTGCCGGAGAGGGGATGCCCCTCCTTCCCCCTCTCTCTCTGTGCTACCATAAGCCCATACCACGCCCGTAGTAACCCAACAGAGAAAGTGCTATGTCTTCCAGAATCCTGACCACCAGCATCGCAGGCATCGATACCTTTATGCGCGATCCCCGTGGTGCGCTGAGCAACGCCGAAGGCGGCACGCTGGCGGTGTTTGCCGATAACGCGCCGGCGTTTTATGCGATCACTCCGGAAC
>JAFACP010000475.1 GCA_023425455.1 Pseudomonadota bacterium
GATTTCCCTGGTGTTGGCGCAGTATTCGCGCACCCCGGTTAAGCCGGGGTCATTTTTTTCTGCCATCCACCCAGGCTTTAAGCACCGCCACATCGTTTTGCCACTCCTGTTTCATCTCCTCAACCCATTCAGCGACATTATCTTCCCATGCCGGGAGATCGGGAGACTGAATCTGTTGGCCTAACTGCTGCAGATGACGTAAGCCGACCGAACCTGCCGCCCCCTTAATCTTGTGCCCCTCTTCGACGATCCCTTTCCGATCGCGCGCCGTCAGGTTGGATTCCAGTACGCTCAAATAGCCTGGCATCATTTTCTCAAACACCGCCAGGCCATCGGTAATCAGTTTTGGACCAACCAGGTCGATGTATTGCTCAAGCATGGCCGTATCCAGTATCGCTTGCGCTTTATCGCTATCAACAGACGTCATGGTGCTCTCCTCTTCATCACAGGTGTCCCAGAACTTTTTGATCATGGCGGTCAGGGCCGGCACCGCCAGCGGCTTGCTCAGTACATCGTCCATACCGGCATCGAGATACTCTTTTTTATCCTTCAGCACGTTTGCCGTCAGTGCCACCAGCGGTGGCAGTTCGTCAGCGGCATATTTCCGCGTCAACTCGCGGGAAATATCGAGCCCGGTCATATCCGGCAGTTGAATATCCAGTAATACAAGGTCATATTCCCCCGGAGTAAACATCTCCAGCGCCGCTTTGCCGGTCATCGCGACATCCACGCTGTTACCCAGTTTTTCTAGCACTGAGCGCGCCACGATCACGTTCAACTCAATATCTTCCACCAGCAGGACGTGTAGCGCGGGTAAAGGCATGTCGTCGTTTTCAAAAGTATCTTCCACCTCTTCAGCGACAGCCGGTGCATGAACCGTCAGCGTAAAGACGGAGCCTTTCCCCGCCAGGCTGGAGACGGTGATATCTCCGCCCATACTCCTGGCAAGACGTCGTGAAACCGCGAGGCCGATGCCGGTGCCCGTCGCCGGTTTCCCTCCGTGGCTGTCTTTCACCTGGTAGTACATGGCGAAGATCTTGTCCTGCTCCTCCTGCGGAATGCCGATCCCGGAATCCTCAACCTCGAAGTGCAGCATATCGCCTTCGTCGTAACGGACCCGCACCGCCACCTTGCCCTTCTGGGTGAATTTGACGGCGTTGCTAATCAGGTTCCACAGGATCTGCCGCAGGCGCGTGCCGTCTGTCACCACTTTATGCGGCAGCGGCAGAGCTGGCTCCATCAGGAAGCGCAACCCTTTTTGCTGAGCCTGTAATCCGGACAGATTCTCAAGGTCCGCAAGGAAGCTGGTGAAATCGACCGGCTGGTTATCAAGCTGAACTTTGCGGCGTTCCATCTTATCCATGTCAATAATATCATTGAAGATATTACCCAGTGTGACCGCTGAGACATGGATCGTTTTCAGGTATTTTTCCTGCTCGCCGGTCAGGTCAGTATCCAGCAAGATACGGCTTAACCCGACGATGCCGTTCAGCGGCGTACGCAATTCATGGCTGATTGTGGAGATAAAGGTCGTTTTATCGCGGCTGGCTCGCTCAAGGGCATCCTGATAGCGTTTACGCTCGGTAATATCGCGGCCAAAGCCCATCAGGCCATGGCGCTTTCCTACGCGATCGTAGTAGGGCACCTTGCGGATCTCAAAACAGGCTTTGCGCCCGTCAGGATAGTCCAGCCATTGTTCGTAGGTCAGTGAGACGTTGTGCCGGAACACCTTCTCATCCGTCTCCATCACCTTCGCCGCCGCCTCTTCGGAATAGACATCCTGCGGTTTCAGATGAATAAGCTGTTTTTCGCTTTTGCCCGTCAGCAGCTCCATCGCCCGGTTGCAGCCGGAAAATTCTTTATCTTCATTGCGATAGAAAACCAAATCGGGAGAGGCATCAAGGAAAGAGCGAAGGAAAGAGGACTGCTGCTCAAGCTGGATCTGCGTCTCTTCGCGCTCTTTCATCTCGACTTTCAGCTGTTCCAGGGTGGACTGGCGCTCGGCCTCCGCCTTCACGCGATCCGAGATCTCCTGATTGAGCTGCGCAATGTTGTCCTTCAGCTGAACGTTGAGCTTGAGATCGCGCTCGCGCATCTCTTCCAGCTTCTCCACCAGCCGCGAAAGGCGCTGGCGGGACTCCTCAAGCTGCTCGACCACCACGGAGAGGAAGTAGACCGCCCAGGGGGTTATCAGCAGGCCGAAAAAGATAGAGCGAATGACGTCGATACTCTCGACCTGACCATGCAGAACCATGGTGACGGCCATTTGCACAACGATCGCCAGAACCACCAGCGCCAACGCCAGCAGCATGGAGAAACGCACCAGCCCAAGCTTCATCATTAAATCGACGTAATACTGGGCAAGCATTCGAATTTGCTTCATAGAGGATCCCTTCACGACTTTATCGCTCAATAATACTCAAATTCAGGGCGTGGCGTTGGAGGTTGTGAGAAAAAGTGCGGGGTGAAACAGGAGATTAGCCTCGCTTTCGTGGTTCAAAAAGCGAGGCGAGGCGAGGAGAGGATCAGGAACGTCTCAGAAGCAGCCAGAGGCTAATCAGCAAGAAACTGGCGCTTGGCAGCAGCGCACCGATCATCGGCGGAATGCCATAAACCAGCGTCAGCGGGCCAAAAATCTGGTCAAGGACATAGAAGACAAAACCAAAGCTGATCCCCGTGACGACCCGTACACCCATCGGGACGCTGCGCAGCGGACCGAAGATAAACGACAGCGCCATCAGCATCATCACAGCCACCGACATCGGCTGGAAGATTTTGCTCCACATATTGAGCTGATAACGTCCGGCGTCCTGTCCGCTCGACTTCAGGTATTTCACATAGTTATGTAGCCCGCTGATGGAGAGTGCATCAGGATCGAGCGCAACAACCCCCAGCTTGTCCGGCGTCAGGTTGGTTTTCCAGGTCCCGGAAACGGTCTGCGAACCGGTGATCTGTTTCGGATCCTTCAGGTCAGACTCATCCACCTGCGACAAACGCCATACCTTGTTGCCGGCATCAAACTTCGCCGATGCCGCATAGCGAACGGACTGCAGGCGGCGTTCATTATTGAATGCGTAAATACTGACGCCACCCAGCTCATCATCGCCTTTCACTCTTTCGATGTAGACGAAGTTATTGCCATCTTTGGCCCACAGTCCTTGCTGAGTCGAAAGCAGCGAGCCGCCGAACATGGCCTGAGCGCGATAGTTACGCGCCATCTGTTCACCCTGCGGAGCCACCCATTCACCAATCGCCATGGTCAGCAGGACCAGCGGGATCGCCGTTTTCATGACCGACAAAGCCACCTGCATACGCGTAAAGCCGGAGGCCTGCATCACCACCAGTTCACTGCGCTGGGCCAGCATTCCCAGGCCAAGCAACGCCCCAAGCAGGGCCGCCATCGGGAAGAAGATCTGGACATCTTTCGGCACGCTGAGCAGGGTATACATACCCGCGCCCATCGCGTCGTAACTCCCCTGCCCGGCTTTTTTCAGCTGGTCGACGAATTTGATGATCCCGGAGAGCGACACCAGCATGAACAGTGTCATCATGATGGTGGTAAAAATGGTTTTACCGATATAGCGATCAAGAACGCCAAATGCCTGCATTAGATCGCTCCTTTACGTGAAAATCGGGCGCGTATACGACGCATCGGCACCGTGTCCCACAGGTTGAGTCCCACCGCCAGCAGCAGATACAGACCATTGACCACCCAGGTCCACATCACCGGGTCAATTTTCCCTTTACCGCCGTTGGATTTGATTGACGTCTGCAACAGGAAGAACACCAGATACAGCAGCATTGCCGGCAGCATTGACAGCACCCGCCCCTGACGCGGGTTCACCACGCTCAACGGAACCACCATCAACGCCATCATAAAGACGGTAAAGACCAGAGTAATACGCCAGTGCAGCTCCGCGCGCGCGCGGTTGCTGTCGGTATTGATCAGGGTCTGCATATCCATCTGTTCGGTGTCGCCCGGGTCGAGGGCGACCGCCTGGTGACCAATGATGGCCTGATAGTTCTGGAAATCGGTGATGCGGAAATCACGCAACATCGCGGTGCCTTCAAAGCGCGTGCCTTTGTTCAGCGTGACAACCTGAGAGCCATCTTTACGCTGCGACAGCTCGCCGGAATCCGCCACGACCACCGAAGGTCGCGCATTGCCCCTGGTACGGATCTGCGCCAGAAACACATCGTTAAAGCGGCTGCCGTCGACGCTTTCGATAAACAGAACCGAATTACCGTCCGTTGCCTGCTGGAACTGTCCCTGCGCTAACGCCGCCATGCCAGGGTTAGCTTTGGCTTCCGCCAGCACTTCATCCTGGTGGCGAGAGGACATCGGCCCCGCCCACATCACGTTAACTGCGGCGACAATACCGGTAAACAGCGCCAGCACCATCGCGGCTTTGATCAGTACCGCCTTGCTCAGCCCGCAGGCATGCATCACGGTGATTTCACTCTCGGTATACAGCTTACCGAGGGTCATCAGTAATCCGAGGAAAAGACTTAACGGCAGGATAAGCTGCGCCATTGCCGGCACGCCTAACCCCAGCAGGGAGAGCACCAGATTGGTTGGGATTTCGCCGTCGACGGCCGCGCCGAGGATCCTGACCAGCTTCTGACAGAAAAAGATCAGCAGCAGGATGAAGAGGATCGCCAGCTGGCTCTTAAGCGTCTCCCGCACCAGATATCTTATGATTATCACTTTAAATAGGCCCGTAAAAACTCGTCTTTTGCAGGAATTTAGCTTGTTTCATGGCTTAAACGTCATTTATTCTCTTGAGTCGTCGAAATCATCGCTAAGATTAAAACATCCGACGGATTCACGCTTCAGGACATTTTCTGACGTGTCAAAAACCGTAATAACGTAAGATTAACACGAAGTCATCACAACAGCGGACATGAGTTACGAAAGGTTTCAATTCTATCCGTAGCCGTCGCCGTTGTCTTTAAGATTCAGGAGCGTAGTGCATGGAGTTCAGTGTAAAAAGCGGTAGCCCGGAGAAACAGCGGAGTGCCTGCATCGTTGTGGGCGTCTTTGAACCACGCCGACTCTCCCCGATCGCCGAACAACTCGATAAAATCAGTGACGGCTACATCAGCGCCCTGCTGCGCCGCGGCGAACTGGAAGGCAAACCTGGGCAGACGCTGTTGCTGCATCATGTGCCGAACGTCCTGTCCGAACGCATTTTGCTGATTGGTTGTGGTAAAGAGCGCGAGCTGGATGAGCGCCAGTACAAGCAGGTTATTCAGAAAACCATCAATACGCTGAATGATACTGGCTCAATGGAAGCCGTCTGCTTCCTGACCGAACTGCACGTTAAAGGTCGCAACACTTACTGGAAAGTCCGTCAGGCGGTCGAAACGGCAAAAGAGAGCCTGTACAGCTTCGACCAGTTGAAGACCAACAAAAGCGAGCCACGTCGCCCGCTGCGTAAAATGGTCTTTAACGTCCCCACCCGCCGCGAGCTGACCAGCGGTGAGCGTGCCATCCAGCACGGTCTCGCGATTGCCTCCGGTATCAAAGCGGCCAAAGATCTCGGCAACATGCCGCCAAACATCTGTAACGCCGCATACCTGGCCTCTCAGGCACGCCAGCTGGCAGATTCATACAGCAAAAACGTCATCACCCGCGTGATCGGCGAACAGCAGATGAAAGAGCTGGGGATGCACTCTTATCTGGCCGTCGGCAACGGTTCGCAGAATGAGTCACTGATGTCCATCATTGAGTACAAAGGCAACCCGTCCGAAGACGCGCGCCCTATTGTTCTGGTGGGTAAAGGGCTGACCTTTGACTCCGGCGGTATCTCCATCAAACCGGCCGAAGGCATGGATGAGATGAAGTACGACATGTGCGGCGCTGCGGCGGTGTATGGCGTGATGCGCATGGTGGCGGAGCTGCAACTGCCGATCAACGTAACTGGCGTGCTCGCTGGCTGTGAAAACATGCCTGGCGGCCGCGCATACCGTCCGGGCGACGTACTGACCACGATGTCCGGTCAGACCGTCGAAGTGCTGAATACCGACGCCGAAGGCCGTCTGGTGCTGTGCGACGTCCTGACCTACGTAGAACGCTTCGAACCCGAAGCCGTTATCGACGTGGCAACGCTCACCGGCGCATGCGTGATTGCGCTCGGCCATCACATCACCGGTCTGATGTCGAATCACAACCCGCTGGCGCATGAGCTGATTGGTGCCTCTGAGCAGGCCGGCGACCGCGCATGGCGTTTGCCGCTGGGTGATGAGTATCAGGAGCAGCTGGAGTCCAACTTTGCGGATATGGCGAATATCGGCGGTCGTCCTGGCGGTGCAATCACCGCGGGCTGCTTCCTGTCTCGCTTTACCCGTAAATACAACTGGGCGCACCTGGACATCGCCGGCACCGCGTGGCGTTCAGGTAAAGCGAAAGGCGCAACAGGTCGTCCTGTCGCGCTGCTGTCGCAGTTCTTGCTCAATCGCGCCGGATTTAACGGCGAAGAGTAAGGTCAATACGGCAGCAAACCGTAGGCCGGGTATGCATCGCGCTACCCGGCTTAAGCATTTAAAGTGACCACAAGAAGCCTCATATATGAAGAATGCAACGTTCTACCTTCTGGACAACGACACCCACCAGGACGGTCTCAGCGCCGTTGAACAACTGGTGTGTGACCTTGCCGCAGAACGTTGGCGCGCGGGAAAACGCGTACTGATCGCCTGCGAAGATGAACAACAGGCGATTCGTCTTGATGAAGCGCTATGGGCACGCCCTGCGGAGCATTTTGTGCCGCACAACTTGTCCGGAGAAGGTCCGCGCGGCGGCGCACCGGTAGAAATCGCCTGGCCGCAGAAGCGCAACAGCAGCGCGCGCGATGTGCTGATCAGCCTGCGGACAGAGTTTGCAGATTTTGCCACCGCTTTCACAGAAGTGGTAGACTTTGTCCCCTACGAAGACACTCTGAAACAACTGGCGCGCGAACGCTACAAAGCGTACCGCCTGGCCGGTTTTAACCTGAATACGGCAACCTGGAAATAATGGAAAAGACATACAACCCACGCGATATCGAACAGCCGCTTTACGAGCACTGGGAACAGCAGGGCTATTTCAAGCCTAACGGCGACGAAAGCAAAGAGTCCTTCTGCATCATGATCCCGCCGCCGAACGTCACCGGCAGTTTGCATATGGGTCATGCCTTCCAGCAGACCATTATGGACACCATGATCCGCTACCAGCGCATGCAGGGGAAAAACACCCTCTGGCAGGCCGGTACGGATCACGCAGGTATCGCGACCCAGATGGTGGTTGAACGTAAAATTGCCGCAGAAGAAGGTAAAACCCGTCACGACTATGGCCGCGACGCCTTTATCGACAAAATCTGGCAGTGGAAGGCGGAGTCCGGCGGCACCATTACCCGCCAGATGCGCCGTCTTGGCAACTCCGTTGACTGGGAGCGCGAGCGCTTCACCATGGACGAAGGCCTGTCCAACGCGGTGAAAGAGGTGTTTGTTCGTCTCTATAAAGAAGACCTGATTTACCGCGGCAAACGCCTGGTAAACTGGGACCCGAAACTGCGCACCGCCATCTCCGACCTCGAAGTGGAAAACCGCGAGTCTAAAGGCTCCATGTGGCATATCCGCTATCCGCTGGCCGACGGTGCAAAAACCGCAGACGGTAAAGATTACCTGGTCGTCGCGACCACCCGTCCGGAAACCCTGCTGGGCGATACCGGCGTGGCCGTGAACCCGGAAGATCCGCGCTATAAAGATCTGATCGGCAAATTCGTGGTGCTGCCGCTGGTTAACCGCCGTATTCCGATTGTGGGCGACGAACACGCCGACATGGAAAAAGGCACCGGCTGCGTGAAGATCACCCCGGCACACGACTTCAACGACTATGAAGTCGGTCGTCGTCACGCCCTGCCAATGATCAACATTCTGACCTTCGACGGTGATATCCGCGAAAGCGCTGAAGTGTACGACACCAAAGGTGAAGAGACTGACGTTTACCCAAGCACAATCCCGGCGGAATTCCAGAAGCTCGAACGCTTTGCCGCGCGTAAAGCGGTTGTCGCTGCCGTTGATGCGCTCGGTCTGCTGGAGGAGATCAAACCTCACGATTTGACCGTGCCGTACGGCGACCGTGGCGGCGTGGTCATCGAACCTATGCTGACCGACCAGTGGTACGTGCGCGCTGACGTGCTGGCAAAACCGGCCGTCGAAGCGGTTGAAAACGGTGATATTCAGTTCGTGCCGAAGCAGTACGAAAACATGTACTTCTCCTGGATGCGTGACATTCAGGACTGGTGTATCTCCCGCCAGCTGTGGTGGGGCCACCGTATCCCGGCGTGGTATGACAACGACGGCAACGTCTACGTTGGCCGCACTGAAGACGAAGTGCGTCAGGAAAACAACCTGAGCGCCGACGTTGCCCTGCGTCAGGACGAAGACGTACTGGATACCTGGTTCTCCTCCGCGCTGTGGACCTTCTCCACCCTCGGCTGGCCGGAAAACACCGACGCGCTGCGTCAGTTCCACCCAACCAGCGTGATGGTTTCCGGCTTCGACATCATCTTCTTCTGGATTGCCCGCATGATCATGATGACCATGCACTTCATCAAAGATGAGAACGGCAAGCCGCAGGTTCCGTTCCATACCGTTTATATGACGGGCCTGATCCGTGATGACGAAGGCCAGAAGATGTCCAAATCCAAGGGGAACGTTATCGACCCGCTGGATATGGTTGACGGTATCTCTCTGGAAGATCTGCTTGAAAAACGCACCGGCAACATGATGCAGCCGCAGCTGGCAGAGAAAATCCGCAAACGTACCGAGAAACAGTTCCCGAACGGCATTGAGTCTCATGGTACGGACGCCCTGCGCTTCACCCTGGCGGCACTGGCCTCTACCGGCCGTGACATCAACTGGGACATGAAGCGTCTGGAAGGCTACCGTAACTTCTGTAACAAACTGTGGAACGCCAGTCGTTTCGTGCTGATGAACACCGAGGATCAGGATTGCGGCTTTAACGGCGGCGAAATGACCCTGTCTCTGGCAGACCGCTGGATCCTCGCCGAATTCAACCAGACGGTGAAAGCGTATCGCGAAGCGCTGGACAGCTTCCGCTTCGATATCGCTGCGGGGATCCTGTACGAATTCACCTGGAACCAGTTCTGCGACTGGTATCTGGAGCTGGCGAAACCGGTCATGAATGGCGGGAGCGACGCAGAGCTGCGCGGTACGCGCAACACGCTGATCGTCGTACTGGAAGGTCTGCTGCGTCTTGCGCATCCGATTATCCCGTTCATCACCGAAACCATCTGGCAGCGGGTGAAAGTGATTGCAGGCATCAGCGCCGACACCATCATGCTGCAGCCGTTCCCGGAATTCGACGCTGCGCGCGTTGATGAAGCCGCTGCAGCCGACACCGAATGGCTGAAGCAGGCCATCGTTGCGGTGCGTAACATCCGTGCGGAGATGAACATCGCGCCGGGTAAACCGCTTGAACTGCTGCTGCGCGGTTGCAGCGACGCCGCTGTTCGCCGTGTCACCGAGAACAACACCTTCCTGAAGACTATGGCGCGTCTGGACAGCATCACCGTACTGCCTGCTGATGACAAAGGTCCGGTCTCCGTGACCAAAATCATCGACGGCGCTGAGCTGCTGATCCCGATGGCTGGTCTTATCGACAAAGAGGTTGAGCTGGCCCGTCTGGCCAAAGAAGTGGCAAAAGTCGATGTGGAAATTGGCAAAATCGAAAGCAAGCTGGCGAATGAAGGTTTTGTCGCCCGCGCGCCGGAAGCGGTCATCGCC
>JAFACP010000170.1 GCA_023425455.1 Pseudomonadota bacterium
GCGTCGGCCACCGAACAGCGGCACCATAAACGCGTAAGGGACGCGAAGTAACGCCCCTGACAGCGCCGGCAGCGCGGTCAGCATAAACAGCTGATCGGTGGTAAAGGTGAAGCCCACTTTTGGCAAATTAACCGCCACCGCACTGAATAACATCCAGACGCAAAATGCCAGCAACAGGCAGGGTACGGAAATCCACAAATTACGCCGGGCAACGCGGTGGCCCCGCGTTTCCCAGAAGGCCGGATCGTCCGGACGCCATTCTGTAATGACAGCACCATTTTCCCTTTCGGGGGTGGATGAGTGACTCATAGACACCTCTGATTCTTGAAAGATGCTGCAAACATTAGGGGTTTAAGACGGCGGTAAGTTGATATAAATCAAAGGAAAAGTGGGGGGATTTGTGGCGCATAAAAAGGCCTCACTCTAAGTGAGTAGCCCTTAACGATAAAAAAGATGTGGTTTTTCACAGCACTGAGTAGCCGCCACTTAGCGTTGCTCGCCACCCTTACCCCATCGGCAATTTAGGAGTAATACTTTGTTGGTATGGGTATACTCCAGGGTATGCACGAGAATAGCGCCATTCCTGCATGCAAGCCCAGCCAGGAGCACGGCAATCCTATGTTAAAGAGATGTTTATCCCCGTTGACCCTGGTCAACCAGCTCGCGCTGATCGTTCTGCTCTCCACCGCTATCGGCGTGGCCGGCATGGCTATTTCGGGCTGGCTGGTGCAGGGCGTTCAGGGCAATGCGCATGCCATCAATGAGGCGGGGTCCCTGCGTATGCAGAGCTATCGCCTGCTGTCGTCAGTCCCGCTGACGCAGGACGCACGTCCCCTGCTCGACGAAATGGAGCGCACCGTATTCAGCCCCGAACTGGAAAGCGCCGCACGTCGCGCCGGGCAGCAGGCGCAGCTGAAATCACTGCAGGAGTACTGGCACGCCCAGCTGGAGCCGGGCCTGAAACAGGCGCAGGCCGGCGTGACGGTCGCCCGTGATGTCGCCAGCTTTGTGTCGCGTATCGATGCGCTGGTCTCCGCGTTCGATCAGAGCACCGAGCTACGCATCGATCGCGTGTTGACCCTGCACCAGGCGATGGCGCTGTTTATGGCCTTGCTGCTGGTGTTCACCATCATCTGGCTGCGCGCGCGGCTGTTAAATCCCTGGAAGCAACTGCTGGCAATGGCCCGCGCCGTCACCGAACGGGATTTTAGCCAGCGGACCCACATCAGCGGTCGCAATGAAATGGCGATGCTTGGTCAGGCGCTGAATACCATGTCGGCAGAGCTGTCTGAAAGCTACGCGGTGCTGGAGCAGCGCGTTCAGGAGAAAACCGCCGGGCTTGAGCAGAAAAACCAGATCCTCTCTTTCCTGTGGCAGGCCAACCGGCGCTTACATCTGCAGGTGCCGCTGTGCGAGCGGCTCTCTCCGGTGCTTAATGGCCTGCAAAATTTAACCCTGCTGCACGATCTGCAGCTGCGGGTCTACGATATCGAAGATGAAGATAATCATCAGGAGTTCACCTGCCAGTCCGACATGAGCTGTGACGACAAGGGCTGTCATCTTTGCCCGCGCGGATTACCTCCGCAGCCCGGCCACGGCACGCCCCTGAAATGGCGGCTGGCCGACAGCCATACCCAGTACGGTATTTTGCTGGCTACGCTGCCCGCCGGGCGTCATCTCAGCCACGATCAGCGGCAGCTGGTCGATACCCTCGTGGAGCAGTTAACCGCGACGCTGGCCCTCGATCGCCATCAGGAGAAGCAGCAGCAGCTGATTGTGATGGAAGAGCGCGCCACCAGCGCCGGTCAACTCCACGACTCCATCGCCCAGTCGCTCTCCTGTATGAAAATGCAGGTGAGCTGTCTGCAAATGCAGGACGAAGGGCTGCCCCAGAGCAGTAAACAGCTGCTCAGCCAGATCCGTAACGAGCTTAATACCTCATGGGTACAGCTGCGCGAGCTGCTGACCACCTTCCGCCTGCAGCTGACGGAGCCTGGCTTACGTCCCGCGCTGGACGCCAGCTGCCGTGAATTCAGCGCCCGACTGGGCTTCCCGGTGACGCTGGATTATCAGCTACCGCCGCGGGTGGTTCCTTCTCATCAGGCGATCCACGTTCTGCAAATTGCCCGTGAAGCGTTGAGTAACGTGCTTAAACACGCCGGCGCGACGGCGGTCACCCTGAGCGTCAGCTATCACCACAATCAGGTCAGGCTGACGGTGCAGGACAACGGCTGCGGCGTGCCGGAAAATGCCGAACGCAGCAACCACTATGGCTTAATCATCATGCGTGACCGCGCGCAAAGTCTGCGCGGTGACTGCCAGGTTCGTCGGCGAGAGACGGGCGGCACCGAGGTCGTCGTCAGCTTTGTTCCCGAAAAACCACTTTTAACCGTTCCAGGAGAAACTCATGACTAATCAGGAACCTGCATCTATTCTGCTGATCGACGACCACCCGATGCTGCGCACGGGCGTAAAACAGCTTGTCAGTATGGCGCCCGACATCACCGTTGTCGGTGAGGCCAGTAATGGCGAGCAGGGAATTGAACTGGCGGAAGCACTCGATCCTGATCTGATCCTGCTGGATCTCAACATGCCCGGTATGAACGGGCTGGAGACGCTGGACAAACTCCGGGAAAAATCCCTCTCCGGGCGCATCGTGGTCTTTAGCGTCTCCAACCACGAGGAGGATGTGGTCACCGCCCTGAAGCGCGGGGCGGATGGCTATCTGCTAAAAGATATGGAGCCGGAAGATCTGCTCAGGGCGCTGCAGCAGGCCGCCGCGGGCGAAATGGTGCTCAGCGAAGCCTTAACGCCGGTGCTCGCCGCCAGCCTGCGGGCAAACCGCGCCACCTCAGACCGGGATGTGACTCAGCTCACGCCGCGTGAACGCGATATCCTGAAGCTTATCGCCCAGGGCTTGCCGAATAAGATGATCGCCCGCCGGCTGGACATCACCGAAAGCACGGTCAAGGTTCACGTCAAACATATGCTGAAGAAAATGAAGCTTAAATCGCGGGTCGAGGCGGCGGTATGGGTTCATCAGGAGCGTATTTTTTAACCTCGTCGTCCGGCAAGAGCTTCCAGCGCGGATCGTCATCGGGTGCGGCGAGCAGCGGCTGCGCCACCGTCAGCGTGATTTCGTTGGAGGAGACGCGCTGCCCGTTTTCATCCTCGACCACCACCGACAGCCGCCAGCGGTTGCTGGCCCCGTCCTGCTCACGCCAGGCAGGCATAATAATGCTCCAGCCGTCGCTGCTGTTGGCCTTCGCCGGTGCCGTCAGGCTTAGCGCCTGCGTGTCGCCCTGCCAGTGCAGCTGGCGGATGCCGT
>JAFACP010000060.1 GCA_023425455.1 Pseudomonadota bacterium
GCCGGCGACGGGCTATGTAAGCTTCAGCGATGCAGCTCACGCAATAACGGACTATATCGTTGGATATTACAGCGCACTAAGACCGCACGAATATAATGGTGGGTTACCGCCAAACGAATCAGAAAACTGATACTGGAAAAACTCTAACGCGGTGGCCAGTTTTTGTTGACCACTTCAACTTTGTCAACCAAGACTCGATCACATTCGGAGGCAGATGCCCCCGATGATCATTTGCTGATTAATCGCCTTCAGCTTCGATAAATTTCTGAGCCAAGCAAGGCGGTAAATTCTGAAGATACTGTATAGAATCACGAATGAGTTCATCCACAGTTTCATCACGCTCACGTAAATTTTGAGCCCATCCTCTCCCCGGGTGCATAAAGTCCCAACGAGGACGTAAACCAGTGTAACGATGCTTACCTGGGTCATGATTACCGAAACCATCAATAGACGAATTCCAAATCGGTTTAAAGCGAGAGATAACCAGCGATTCTCCCAATGGGATCCAGATGTCATCAACAACCAAAAATCGACAATAAAAATCTTCAATCGAAAGATTTTCCGCTGCGCGAACACTTTCTGCATGTTCTTTCAAGCGTCTAAACAGAACGTTACCAACCTTATCAGGGTTGGTAAGCCCCATTCTCGCCCCTGCTGGGACAGCCTTACCCACGTAGATAGGCAATCGAAATTGCCCATCGCGATTTAGTTCTGCCAGCTGCCCATAAGCAGGATGATCGCCAGTGTAATAAATAGCGTAAATCCCTGCTCCAGGAAATGAGGTTAACTCTTCCATAGGATGAGCATCTTTGCTCAATAAGGCTTCCGCAACGCTTGCACCTAAATTTTGTTTATCAAGTGGATTAAATGGTATGACCTTTCCTGTCATGCAGTAGCCCTTTTATTATTACCACCCTGCTTGAGGATGTTACCAATTTCAGAGGTCAGCAGCTTTTCCGCTACACTACTGGCAACACAATACGCCAAGTGAACCGGCACAGCGTTACCCAACTGCCTCATTGTTTCAGTCCAGCTCCCATGAAAACGATAACTATCTGGAAACGTCTGAATTCTGGCACTTTCTCGCACAGTAAAATAGCGTACTGAGCCATCATCACGAACGAGCATGTTCTCGCCCCCTGGAACTCCATGAGCACCTGCTTTGAGCGTTTTAGCTGGCAGATCTAAGGGGCTTCCCGTATGACCTGGGTAAGTTCGCGCCCCCGCCTGGAACCCATGATTCCGGATCATCTTTGCCGCTTTTGTTTCAGGATCTGGCAAATCCGCAATTGCATCTCGAACTGTTTTCCACGGAAGTGTATCGGGAGGATTTTTACGCAATTTTGCGATACGGCTAACCATCTGGCTTGGGACAGTTGGCATTTCTAAACCGTGTCGTTTCCAGTAATCACCCGTAACCCACTGATCATAAATAAGTGCATCATAACTGTGTGTCGGTTTAGGGAAAGACCACTCAATTTCAAGATCATCACGGAAACCAACAATGAAGACACGCTCACGTTTTTGTGGGATGCCGTAGTCTGCTGCATTGACTAACGTAGCCAGAACGTTATACGTCAGCCCTCTTCCTTTGTTCTTTCCACTGGTTTTTTCTTCCTGCAAGCGTTTCAAATGCTCGCTCCAGTCTTCGCCATTTCGCGGTGCTACTTCTGGAAACTCAAGCTGTAACTGGATGTACTGGAAATAGGTCGCAAAGGTTGCCCGAGTTAACCCTTTCACGTTCTCGACGATGAAAGCCTTAGGGCGAATTTGCCTGATCGCTTCTGCTGTCGCTGGAAACATGTCCCGAGAATCAGAATTAGCCTTGTGCTTACCACCGATTGAAAATGGCTGGCAAGGTGGCCCTCCCGCAAGAAGGTCAATCCCTTTAGGGATTTTCGACCAATCAAATTCTCTTACATCGCCCTCAAAAAGATCCCAATCAGACAACAGTGGAAAGCCACTCTTTTTGTTCTCTCTAACGGTATCACAGGCCCATTTATCCCATTCAACAACTGCAAGATGCTCAAAACCAGCAATTTCGCAACCCATAGCCAAGCCACCAGCTCCGGCAAATAGTTCTACAGATTTCATACTTATCTCCGCCTTATGGCTTATGGTCTGCATCTTAGCAATTTAATCCGTTCATCGGAACCAGCAGACCAAGCCCCATACAGCTGACAATGCCAGTTGATGTATGGGACAAAATTAAACGATAGACCGCCTTTTGTGCCATGTTGGGCGCATCAACATAAGGGCCTTAGGCGTATCACCTGGAATTTTGTCAGTTAACCGAACTCTTAACGAATACCGCTAATTTGCTTGTTTATCCGTGACGAGTTATCACGACAGGCTTGAACGGGACGCCGAGCTAAGTGTGAAACGGTTAAAAGTGCTTGGTATAGTTTTAGAGACGGCGGCGCGTCTTCCGGCTTCAAAGGGGCGCATACTGGTGTATACAGTACAAGGTTGAGCCTGGTAACTACTTGCCACTGCGTGCTAACATACCAAAGCCATTAACAATCACAGTGGCTTTTATACGGGAAAGAATCAGTGAAGATTAGACAGGCAAAAAAGGTAAGATAATTCACTTAATTGCTTGTTTTTTAAGGAAAATATGTAGATGGTGCCGAAGGCCGGACTCGAACCGGCACGTATTTCTACGGTTGATTTTGAATCAACTGCGTCTACCGATTTCGCCACTTCGGCACAGAAGGGGATGCGGAAACGTTGTGGATTATACCTGTCGCGCGCCGCCATGCAAGCGACGACGCGCTAAAGCTGCGCTAAGTGTCGAAAAAAACAGCGTAACCCTCAGTCCAGTTCGGAAACTGCCAGCCGGATGACGCCAGCGGCCTTCTGCTCCGGCAGCATCAGCACTTTCGCCCACATCGCCTGCACCATTTCGCAGGTGAGTTTCTCCTTGCCCACCGCCTTCTCCGGCATCTGCAGCAGCTGAATGTCCTCGCCATATTTGTCCGCCAGCGTCTTCATAATCGGCCGTACGTCGGCGAGGGCGGTTTCGCGCTCCTGCGGGGTCACGCTGTGGCGCTGCGGGCCGTAAGAGGCGCGCATCATCCCGGCGTCGGCCTGCATTCTGCGTTGGGTGATGTCGTTATCCAGCAGGCGCATCGGGTTGATGCCGCCCTTCACCGCCGGGTAGAGGAAGCGGAAGCAGGCGTCGTCGCTCACCTTCTGGATGGCGGCGGTCTGCACCATATTCACCTGCATATATTCCACGACGCTGGCATCCGGCGCCTGCTGCAAACGCGCCATCTGCAGGGCCAGGATCTGCGGCTGAATAACGTCGATAATCTGCTGCCCGGTGTCGCCCATCTTCTGCAGCGTGAGGATCTGCTCGCGAATGCGCTGGCGGAACACCGGCTCCTGTTCGCTTATCACTCGCCAGGCGGGCATGGTGTTGAGGGCGATGTCCAGCTGCTGCGCGGGCGTCTGCTGCTGCCGCTGTTTGTCGTAATAGACCCAGAACGCCAGCGCGGCGGCCACAATCACCACCGCCACAATACGGAGCCACGTCTTATTCATCTCGCATCCTTTTCCTTTTGCTGTACCGGTTTACACCGGCACGCCGCTGTGGAAGCGAAATGTGTCGTCCGGTGTCAAGATAAGTGTGGCCTCAATTTCGCCAAAACGCTGTATTCGCGGCGTGATATCGCTGTCGCTCACCTGGCGGGCCAGCGTCAGGTAGTCCTGGTAGTGGCGCGCTTCCGAGCGCAGCAGCGAGAGGTAGAACTTCTGCAGCTCGTCGTCGAGGTACGGCGCCAGCGCGGCGAAGCGTTCGCAGGAGCGGGCTTCGATGTAAGCGCCGCAAATCAGCTTGTCGATTAGGGTCAGCGGT
>JAFACP010000077.1 GCA_023425455.1 Pseudomonadota bacterium
TCCTCGCCCTGCTTGCTTTTATATTCGGCAAGGATCGGCACAAACGCCTGAGAGAAGGCCCCTTCGGCGAAAATACGACGCAGTAAGTTCGGTAATTTAAAGGCAACGAAAAAGGCGTCAGTGGCCATTCCGGCGCCAAAAACCCTGGCGACAATCGCGTCGCGCGCAAAGCCCAGCACGCGAGAAAACATGGTCATCGAGCTGACGGCTGCCAGCGATTTTAATAAGTTCATTACTGTGAATTTCCACGACCCTATGCAAAACGCCTGCAGCGCAGGCGTCGTTATGGCCCGGCGGCCTGAGAGACTCAGACGCACGGGCCTGCAGGCCGGATAAGCGCCCTGGCTACCCGGCAAAACCCATAACCGGCGCTTAGTCTACACGGATTTAAGGGAATAACTATCGGCAGATGTTACAGCGGGTTATTCGCTCATGGCATCACGCCAGAGCCGCTCCACGATCCGCTGCGCCATGATGGCCTGCTCACCGGCGGTCTCAGGAACCGTCTGATTTTGCACGCTGGTCATAAAGTGGCGCGCGCATCCGCTAAACCCTCGTTGCTCGAGCGTACTTTGCCAGCCGGGCACTGGCCGCGTCACCACACCGACCCCCTGCTCTTCCCGCCACTCGCGCATGTCGGTGATGTCGTACAGCGCGCCGTCGGTAACCGCCTGTACCCATTCACGCTGACTGCCGGCACGACGGTGCATACTGGTTGTCACCTGCAGGTGGTCAACGGCGAAATGGTGCTCGGCATAGATCATCTCGCCCCGCTCGCTGGTCAACAGCGTGCCGCTTTTGAGCTGGGCCGTGCCGTTGGTTAACCACAGCGCCGTGTCGATGACGTGCAGGTAATCATCCAGCAGCGTGAAGCGCAGATCGTTGGGGCCGACGCTGTCGGTACGGTGCTTATCCATCCGCAGCGAGGCAAGGGGGTTCGGCTGTGCCTTCAGTTGCTGATAAAGCGGCGCAAAACGGCGGTTAAAACCGACCATCAGCGTCAGCTTTTGGCGCGCCGCCAGTTCAATCAGACGTTCGGCATCCTGAACATTTTCCGCCAGCGGTTTGTCCACGCAGACGTGGACGCCGGCATTGAGCAATTCGCTCACCACCTGATAGTGCGTCGCGGTCGAGGTGTGGACGAACACGGCATCGCAATCACGGGCAAGCTCCCGCAGTGAGGCGGCATACGGCATGCGCCAGCTTTCGCAGATCCGCACGGCTTTTTCCCGGCTGGGGGACCAGGCCCCCTGCAGCGTCCAGTCCGTCGCGGCACCCAGTACCGGCAGCCAGGCTTTTTGCGCGATCCCGCCCAGTCCGACCACCCCTACACGTAATTTTTTCACCGTTAATCTCCCAGGTGCGCCAGCAGCGCGTCAAGACGCTGTTTCAGCCCGGCGACCTCCTCCTCCAGCGCCTCCACCCGCGCCGTCAGGCTCTCATTGTCGGGGGCTGGCGCACTTTCAGCGGCAAGGGCGGTGGTGTCGACCTCGCCGCTAAAAAGATGCATAAAGCGGCTTTCACGCTTGCCCGGCTCGCGAGGCAGACGCACCACATACGGACCATCCTCACGGCAGGCCAGCCCTTCCAGCGTCTGTTCGACCTCCTGCATATCACTAAATTCATGCATTCTGGAGGCGCGCGAGCGAAGCTCGCCTGGCGTCTGCGCGCCGCGCAGCAACAGGGTGGTGATGACGGCCACCTCCGCCGGACTCATCTTCAAATCGCCAAATTCGGAGTTACAAAAACGCTGCTCATATTTGGTCACGCGGTTGCCAAAACCGCTGACGGTACGCAGGTAATGACGCCTGACCAGCACGTCGAGAAGATCCTGAACCTCAGACTCGCTGAGATTCATCACCGGTTCACGGTTGGTTTTTTGGTTACAGGCCATGGTGACGGCATTCACGGACAGCGGATACTGCTCCGGCGTGGTCACCTGTTTTTCGAGCAAGCATCCAATCACGCGCGCTTCTGCGCCGCTTAGCTGATATTTCATCTCTTCTCCTTAACGACCTGCGGTCCAGTCCCGGGTGGTGAGTGCCGTCAGCACGTGGTCACGCCATTCGCCGTCAATTAACAGATAATCTTTGGCGTAGCCCTCTTTTTCGAAACCCAGACGCGCCAGCAAATTACCGCTGCGCTGATTATGCGGCATGTAGTTTGCCATTATGCGATGGATATGTTGCGTACGCTGCATATAGCGAATGGCGGCGGTTAAGGCCTCGAACATCAGCCCCTGCCCTTGCCACTTTTGACCAATGGAGTAACCCAGGTAGCAGGCATGAAAGGAACCCCGCACTACGTTCGAGAAATTGGCAATGCCAACGATCTCTTTTTCTTCCGCATCCAGCAGCGCGAAATAGAACGCGCTGCCCTGCTTGTGGAACTCGGCAATCATACTGAGGCGCGCCTGCCAGCCGGAAGGGTAGCAATGGCTCTCATCCCGAACGGGTTCCCAGGGCTTCAAAAACTGACGATTCTCAGCGTAATAATCCGCCAGTCGCCAGGCATCACGCTCATGCACCAGACGAACGACCAGCCTGTCCGTTGTCAGACGCACTTTTGGCACATTACTGCGATAGCCAAACATCAATACCACTCCTTCCCGTCGCTTCAGCTCTAGCCATTAGCTTTACTATACCTGCGCCAGTGCCGTCTGTGAAAACAGTGACATACCATTTTGACCTGTTTTCACATTTTTCGATGAGAACTCTCTATCAAAGCACCTTTTTGATAAAAAAATATTGTCGCCAGCAGGGGTGGGAAAACACGCGATGCCGCCGCAGAATACTCCTGCTCACCGTCTTCTTTTCCCTGGAGGGGAAATGTCCCGCGTATCACAGGCCAGGAACCTGGGTAAATATTTCCTGCTGGTCGATAACATGCTGGTTGTGCTCGGCTTTTTCGTCGTCTTTCCGCTGATTTCCATCCGCTTTGTCGATCAGATGGGCTGGGCGGCGCTGCTCGTCGGCGTCGCCCTCGGCCTGCGACAGCTGGTGCAACAGGGGCTGGGCGTCTTCGGCGGCGCGATTGCCGACCGCTTTGGCGCAAAGCCGATGATTGTGACAGGGATGCTGCTGCGCGCGGCAGGTTTTGCCACCATGGCGGTGGCGCATGAGCCGTGGGTGCTGTGGTTCTCCTGCGTCCTTTCGGGCCTCGGCGGCACGCTGTTTGACCCGCCGCGCACCGCGCTGGTGGTTAAGCTAATTCGTCCCCGGCATCGCGGCCGCTTCTTTTCTCTGCTGATGATGCAGGACAGCGCCGGCGCCGTCACCGGTGCACTGCTGGGAAGCTGGCTACTGCAGTATGATTTTCGTCTGGTCTGCGCCACCGGCGCGCTGCTCTTTATTCTCTGCGCCGCGTTTAATGCCTGGCTGCTGCCGGACTGGAAATTATCGACGGTAAAATCCCCGGTTCGCGAGGGGCTTGGCCGGGTTCTGCGTGACAGGCGCTTTGTCACCTACGTGCTCACGCTGACGGGATACTATATGCTGGCCGTGCAGGTCATGCTGATGCTGCCCGTTATGGTGCATGATATTGCCGGTTCACCTTCAGCGGTGAAGTGGATGTATGCCATTGAGGCCTGTCTGTCCCTGACGCTGCTCTACCCTATCGCCCGCTGGAGCGAACGGCATTTTCGTCTGGAACAGCGGCTGATGGCCGGCCTGCTGCTGATGACGTTAAGCATGATGCCAATAGGCCTGGTCAGCTCGCTGCAGCAGCTGTTTATGCTGATTAGCACCTTCTATATTGGTTCGATTATTGCCGAACCGGCCCGGGAAACGCTCGGCGCTGCGCTTGCCGATGCGCGTGCGCGCGGCAGCTATATGGGGTTTAGTCGCCTGGGGCTGGCGTTCGGCGGTGCGCTGGGGTACGCCGGCGGCGGCTGGCTGTTCGATGCCGGAAAAGCGCTGCGCCAGCCTGAACTGCCGTGGATGATGCTGGGCGTGGTGGGCATTATCACCCTGATTGCGCTGTGGTGGCAGTTCAGCCCAAAACGCAGCGCCCGGGGGATGCTGGAGCCCGGCGCGTAGCTCATTTGGCGCGGCCCCGGCTCCGGGGTTATCAGCTTTTTCTGCTGGTTTCTGCTCATTCACCCTGGCATACTGACGCATCAGGACAGATGCGCCGATTTTTATTGAGGAACGCCATGAAGAAGATCGTTATTGCCGCCGCGCTGATCGCCAGCGGCTTACTGGCAGGCTGTAACCAGTTGACGCAATATACCGTCAGCGAACAGGAGATAAATCAGGCGCTGGAGAAGCATAATAATTTTTCCAAAGATATCGGTGTCCCCGGACTTGCCGCCGCGCATATCGTGCTGAGTAATCTTGTCAGCCAGATCGGGCGTGAAGAGCCGAACAAAGTGACCCTCTCAGGGGACGCAAAGCTGGATATGAACTCCCTGTTTGGCAGCCAGAAGGCGACTATCAAGCTCAAGCTGAAAGCGCTGCCCGCGTTTAATAAAGAGAAAGGGGCGATTTACCTGCAGGAGATGGAGGTCGTCGATGCTGAAGTGAGCCCTGACAAGATGAAGCCGGTACTGCAAACCCTGATGCCCTATCTGAACCAGTCGCTGCGTAACTATTTTAACCAGCAACCGGCCTACGTGCTCAGTGACGATAAGAGTAAAGGCGAATCCCTTGCGAAGAAATATGCCAAAGGCATCGAAGTGAAGCCGGGTGAAATTATTATCCCCTTCACGGATTAACCCATAAGGGCGCTACGGCGCCTTTTTTTTGCAGAAAGGTGTGCAAACGAAAACGTTTCCGCTTATGATTTGTGTCCGGCAAAAACAGCCATCCTAATGACTGATTCCTGACTAGCCGGAGCTTCCATGACTGCACAACCCCAGGTTCTTAAAATCCGCCGCCCTGACGACTGGCATATTCATCTGCGTGATGGCGATATGCTCAAAACCGTCGTCCCTTACACCAGCGAAATCTATGGCCGCGCGATTGTTATGCCTAACCTGGTTCCGCCTGTGACCACGGTCGATGCGGCGCTAGCCTACCGTCAGCGTATTCTCGATGCCGTACCTGCCGGGCACGATTTTACTCCTCTGATGACCTGCTATCTGACGGACTCACTGGAGCCTGATGAGGTTGAACGCGGGTTTAACGAAGGGGTGTTTACCGCGGCCAAGCTCTACCCGGCAAATGCCACCACAAACTCCAGCCACGGCGTTACCAGCATTGACGCTATCATGCCGGTGCTGGAGCGCATGCAAAAGCTGGGCATGCCGCTGCTGGTTCACGGTGAAGTCACTCACGCAGAGATTGATATCTTCGATCGCGAAGCCCGCTTTATTGACTCGGTGATGGAGCCGCTGCGTCAGCGTCTCCCGGCGCTGAAGGTGGTGTTCGAACACATTACCACCAAAGATGCCGCGGAATACGTCCGTGACGGCAATGAACTGATTGCCGCCACCATTACGCCTCAGCACCTGATGTTTAACCGCAACCACATGCTGGTGGGCGGCGTGCGTCCGCATCTTTACTGCCTGCCGGTTCTGAAGCGTAATATCCATCAGCAGGCGCTGCGTGAGCTGGTCGCCAGCGGCTTCTCTCGTGCCTTTTTGGGTACCGATTCCGCCCCACACGCACGCCATCGTAAAGAGGCCAGCTGCGGCTGCGCGGGCTGTTTTAACGCCCCGACGGCTCTCGCAAGCTACGCGACCGTATTTGAAGAGATGGGGGCGCTGGCGCATTTTGAAACCTTCTGCTCGCTTAACGGCCCGCGTTTCTACGGCCTGCCGGTGAATGAAACCTTCATTGAACTGGAGCGAAAAACGAGCCAGGTCGTTGAGTCTATACCACTGACCGATGACACGCTGGTCCCGTTCCTCGCGGGTGAAAACGTGCAGTGGACGGTAAAACGCTAAAAAACAGGCCGCTCCCTGTTGTCAAACCGATAATATAACTGTATAAATACACAGTATATTACACAGGGGGCATTTATGCGTATTGAAGTCACCATAGCCAAAACGACCGTCCTGCCTGCTGGCGCACTTGATGCGCTGGCAGGTGAGCTCTCCCGCCGCATCAACCACACCTTCCCGGAAAACGATGGCGCGGTCACCGTTCGTTATGCGGCAGCGAACAACCTCTCCGTCATTGGCGGTGCGAAAGAAGATAAAGATCGCATCAGTGAAATCCTGCAGGAGACGTGGGAAAGCGCTGACGACTGGTTTATCACTGATTAAAATTTGCTCCCTCATTGTTTTTTTGCCGGGTCGCCCCGGCTTTTTTTTATCTGCAGCCCTTTACGTTCAATTTAATTGGGTATCTTCTTAAAAAATCGTGAACAAGATGGTGTTTTATTGTTCGAACAATCCTAAAACGCAGAAAAATGTGTTGCTGAGTGTTTATTTTTCCCTTCATAAGCATTATTTATTGATATACTGAAATTGCTTCAGAAAAACATGCATTGAACCTCAAAGTCGTTGTCTTCTAACACGTATTACGGGGGTTATAATGGAAAAGAATAGTGAAGTCATCCAGACCCATCCTCTCGTCGGCTGGGATATCAGTACCGTAGATAGCTACGATGCTCTGATGCTGCGTTTGCACTACCAGACCCCAAGTCAGCTAAACCGTGAAGAAGCGGAAGTTGGACAGACGCTGTGGCTTACGACAGACGTCGCCCGTCAGTTTATTTCTATTTTAGAAGCCGGTATTGCAAAAATAGAATCTGGCGACTACCAGGAAAATGAGTATAAACGGCATTAATTTTATGCCCACGTTTCACTCAACAGGCACCCTTGCGGTGCCTTATTTATTTCATCCTTGTATCAGACCCCATTGTTAATTACTCTGACAGCAAAGAGCTGGTTAACGAGATCCCCATGAAATACGACTTAATCATTATTGGTAGCGGCTCAGTAGGCGCTGCTGCTGGTTATTATGCGACCAAAGCAGGTCTCAATGTTCTGATGATTGACGCCCACCTGCCCCCGCACACCGAAGGAAGCCATCACGGCGATACGCGTCTCATTCGTCACGCCTACGGTGAAGGCGAACGTTATGTGCCGCTGGTGCTTCGCGCGCAGGCGCTGTGGGATGAGCTGACGACCCTCACCGACGCGCCGATTTTTGACCGCACGGGCGTCATCAATCTTGGCCCTGCTGATTCTGAATTTCTTGCCACCGTTGCCCAGAGCGCTCAGGCATTCAGTCTGGATGTCGAACGCCTGGAGGCAGAAGCCATCATGGCGCGCTGGCCGGAGATTACCGTCCCGCAGGACTACATCGGGCTGTTTGAGGCCAATTCCGGGGTGCTGCATTGCGAAAATGCTATCAGGACCTGGGTTGAACTGGCGGAGAAAGCTGGCTGCGCGCAGCTTTTCAACTGCCCGGTAAACGCGATCAACCACCATGACGATGGCGTAACGGTAACCACCCAGGAGGGCGATTACACGGCTGCGCGACTGCTGATAAGCGCTGGCACCTGGGTAACCAAACTGCTGCCTGAGCTGCCCATTCAGCCGGTACGCAAAGTGTTCTCCTGGTTCCAGTCCGACGGTCGTTACAGCAGCCAGAATAAATTCCCGGCGTTCACCGGTGAGCTGCCCGATGGCGATCAGTTCTACGGTTTTCCGTCAGTGAACGATGCCCTTAAGATCGGCAAGCATAACGGCGGACAACCGATCAGCTCACCGGAGGCGCGTAAACCATTTGGTGCCTGTCCGCAGGATGGCTCCGAAGCCTTCTCTTTCCTGCGCACCATTCTGCCTGGCGTCGGCGGTCTGCTCTATGGCGCGGCCTGTACTTACGACAACACGGCGGATGAAGACTTTATCATCGATACGCTACCCGGCCATCCCGACACCTTACTGATCACCGGATTGAGCGGCCACGGTTTTAAATTTGCCTCTGTGCTGGGGGAGATCGCTGCTCAGTTTGCGCAGGGGATCGCACCGCAATTTGATCTCACGCCCTTCTCACTCTCGCGTTTTAACCGATAATAGCGCGCAGGCTCCGGGTCTTCGGAGCCTCTTTCCTTACTGTGACTCGCGGGGCATTATGCGCAGAATCGTTGTTTTTCTCATCAATAATATTCGTGAGCATCTTATGCTCTATATTTTATTGTGGTCATTACTGGCCATCATTGATTTCATTTATATTGTATTTTACTGAAAAGATACGCTGACAATAATTGACACTAATTGATATTTATTTAAGCCCAGAATCCCAGTCAGTTTTCAAATAAATTTCAACGCACCGCTCTCGCACTAATCCTTTGAATTACACGCCGTACACATTGTCAAAACAGCTGAAATAAACAAAATAAAAAACATTATTCATTTATTTCAGTTGCAATATTTCCTGTGAACATTCATTTTTACCGTTCAAATTATTGAGAATGGTATTCCATATGCAATTACGTAACTCGGCTGTACGTTACGGCATTATATCCATAGGCTTACACTGGATATTTGCGCTCGCGGTCTATGCCATGTTCGGGCTGGGGCTCTGGATGGTGACACTCAGCTATTATGATGGCTGGTATCATCAGGCTCCGGAGCTGCATAAAAGTATTGGCGTCCTGTTAATGATGGGGCTGGTGATACGCGTCATCTGGCGTCATCTCTCAGCCCCACCGCCAGCTATTGCGGGTCACAGTCGCTTTACCCGGGTGAGTGCCGCGGGCGCACATATCGCCCTGTATGCTCTGCTGTTTGCCATTTTGATTAGCGGCTATCTTATTTCCACGGCCGACGGCAAACCCATAAGCGTCTTCGGTTTGTTCGAGGTCCCGGCCACGCTTTCTGACGCTGGCGTACAGGCCGATATTGCCGGCACGGTTCATCTGTGGCTGGCGTGGAGTATTGTCATTCTTTCTGTTCTTCACGGGCTTGCCGCCCTAAAACACCACTTTATTGATAAAGACGATACGCTAAAGCGCATGCTTGGCCGTTCGTCAGTTGACTCTGGAGCGTAAAATGAAAAAACACCTGCTGGGTATGGCACTGGGTTCGTTGTTATTTACCACCGGCTCTGCAATTGCCGCCGATTATAAAATTGATAAAGAGGGACAGCACGCCTTCGTCAATTTCCGTATTCAACATCTTGGATATAGCTGGCTGTACGGAACGTTTAAAGATTTCGACGGCACATTTCATTTTGACGACAAAAACCCGGCGGCCGATAACGTCAGGGTGACCATTAATACCGGCAGCGTAGATACCAATCATGCCGAGCGCGATAAACACCTGCGCAGCGCCGAGTTTTTGAACGTAGCGAAATTCCCGCAGGCCACGTTCTCATCAACAGAGGTTAAAAAAGAGGGTGAGAAGCTGGATATTACCGGCGACCTGACGCTCAATGGCGTAACGAAACCGGTCACGCTTGAGGCAAAATTAGTGGGTCAGGGAGACGATCCGTGGGGCGGTAAACGCGCGGGCTTCGAAGCCACAGGTAAAATTCAGCTAAAAGATTTTAATATCACCACCGATTTAGGCCCGGCCTCTCAGGCGGTGGAGCTCATCATCTCAGTTGAAGGGATACAGCAGAAGTCATGATAATGCTGCCCGGCGAGCATCACTCACCGGGCATATTGGCTTATTCCGGATCCGGAATACCCAGTTTGGTATTGAGCCGACCGCGAGATTTATTAAAAATTTTGTTGCCGTTTTCGCGTCCCGCACGGCGACGTCGCTGCTCTTCTTCGGGCAGAACGCTCTCTTCACTGCACAGCTCGCTGCAGCAGCCGTTAAACTTCACGGCACAGTCCGGGCACTGAATAAACAGCAGGTGGCAGCCATCATTTTTACAGTTCGTGTGGGTGTCGCACGGCGCACCGCACTGGTGACACTGGGCGATCACGTCCCCGGAAATGCGCTCCCCCATCCGCTCATCGAAAACAAAGTTTTTGCCGATAAAGCGCACCGGCAACCCCTGTTCGCGTGCGCGGCGAGCATACTCAATGATCCCGCCCTCGATATGCCAGACCTTATTGAAACCGTTATGCTTCATCCAGGCGCTGGCTTTCTCACAGCGGATCCCGCCGGTGCAGTACATCACGATCTTTTTATCTTTATGCGCCTGCATCATCTCCACCGCTTTCGGCAGCTGTTCGCGGAAAGTATCGGCCGGGATCTCCATCGCGTTCTCGAAATGGCCCACTTCATACTCATAGTGGTTACGCATATCGATAAATAGCGCATCAGGATCGTCCAGCATGGCGTTAACTTCAGCGGCCTTCAGGTATTCCCCTACATCTGCGGGATTGAACTGCGGATCGTCGATGCCGTCCGCCACAATACGTTCCCGGACTTTCATACGCAGCACCCAGAAGGATTTTCCGTCGTCGTCCAGCGCAATATTGAGGCGTAATCCATTCAGCGCCGGATCGAATGCGTATAAATAGTCGCGGAACGCATCCACCTTACTTTCCGGAACGCTGATCTGCGCGTTGATACCTTCACGCGCCAGATACACACGGCCAAAAACATTCAGCGTGGTAAATGCCTGGTAGAGGGTGTCGCGCGTCGCCTGCGGATCGTTGATGGTGAAGTATTTGTAGAATGAGATCGTCGTACGCGGCTCGGCCTCGGCCAGCATGCGCGCTTTCAACATCTCATTCGATACGCGGTTGTGTAACACTGGCATGGTGTACAAGTCCTGCAATCGTTAGTGAGAAGAAAAATCGGTCGGCATGATATAGCAAACACTGACAATTTACATCCACACAATTTACGCTACATTTCACTCAGACTGATTTATCGATAATCACATTGTTCTATTCGTGCTCGTCTCACTGACAGACATTTTGGCAATGACCTAAAAAATGAGAGAATAACGCCTTCAGGACGTTAGAAAACAGGACAGACATGACCCAGTTACCGAAATTTACTGCCGCTCTTTTACATCCGCGTTATTGGTTGACCTGGCTTGGCATTGGCTTTTTATGGCTTCTTGTACAACTCCCTTATCCGGTCATATTCCGTCTGGGGAAAGGGCTGGGACGTCTTGCCCGGCCGCTGATGAAGCGTCGTGCCCGGATTGCCATGCGCAACCTTGAACTCTGTTTCCCGCAAATGAGCGAGTCGGCGCGTCATGAAATGGTCGTCAAAAATTTCGAATCCGTCGGTATGGGGCTGATGGAGACCGGGATGGCGTGGTTCTGGTCAAATAAACGTATGGCGCGCTGGACCGAAGTGGCCGGAACCGGCATGGAGCCGGTTCACGCGCTACAGGCTAACAAGACCGGCGTGCTGCTGATCGGCGTCCACTTCCTGACCCTGGAGATAGGGGCGCGGATGTTCGGTATGCAGGCGCCAGGTATTGGTGTCTATCGCCCGAATGACAACCCGGTGATCGATCTGCTCCAGACCTGGGGGCGTATGCGTTCCAACAAGAGCATGATTGACCGTAAAGATCTGAAGGGGATGATCCGCGCCCTCAAGTCCGGGGAGGTCATCTGGTACGCGCCGGACCACGATTACGGCCCGCAGGCCAGCGTGTTTGTCCCCTTCTTCGCAGTTGAAGAGGCGGCGACAACCACCGGGACCTGGATGCTGGCGAGAATGTCAAAAGCCGCCATCGTTCCTTTTGTTCCTCGTCGTAAACCGGATGGCTCTGGCTATCAGCTCATTATGCTGGAGCCGGAGCTTACGCCGCCGCTGGACGACGCCGGAACCACCGCCCGGTGGATGAACGGCATTGTTGAACAGTGCATAATGCTGGCGCCAGAGCAGTACATGTGGCTGCATCGCCGCTTCAAAACCCGCCCGGAAGGCATTCCGTCTCGCTACTGATCGCATGCGGCCCTCTGCGCCGCATTGTGTTTTACGTCAAGCCCGTACCCGACATTGCAGCATTTCTTTCTCAGGCGCATAATTAGCAGGCTTACTACCTCACGATTGCCGGCGCCCTGCGCCTCTGATGCGGAATACTATGTCGCCCTCTGAAGCTCCCATAAACTGGAAACGTAACCTGACGGTTGCCTGGTTCGGCTGTTTCCTGACCGGTGCGGCATTTAGCCTGGTGATGCCATTTTTACCGCTCTACGTTGAACAGCTCGGGGTCAGCGGTCACCGCGAGCTGAACATGTGGTCAGGTCTGGTGTTTAGCATCACCTTTCTGTTTTCGGCGATCGCGTCTCCGTTCTGGGGCAGCCTTGCCGACCGTAAGGGGCGAAAGATCATGCTGCTGCGCTCGGCGCTGGGCATGTCGATCATTATGCTGCTGATGGGGCTGGCGCAAAACGTCTGGCAGCTTTTAGGCTTACGGGCGCTGCTGGGATTGCTCGGTGGGTTTGTTCCGAACGCTAACGCGCTGATCGCCACCCAGATCCCGCGGCATAAAAGCGGCTGGGCCTTAGGCACTCTCTCAACCGGTGCGGTAAGCGGTGCCCTGCTTGGCCCTCTGGCGGGCGGTATCCTGGCCGACAGCTATGGCCTGCGTCCGGTCTTTTTCATCACCGCCAGCGTGCTGCTTCTCTGTTTTATCGTGACCCTGTTGCTGATCCGCGAACACTTCACCCCGGTCAGCAAAAAAGAGATGCTGCATGCCCGGGAGGTGCTGGCCTCGCTGAAAAATCCCCGGCTGGTCCTGAGCCTGTTCGTGACAACCATGATTATCCAGATCGCCACCGGCTCGATTGCGCCCGTTCTTACGCTGTACGTCCGCGATCTGGCGGGCGACGTCAGCAATATCGCATTTGTCAGCGGCCTCATCGCCTCAGTGCCCGGCGTGGCGGCGTTACTCAGCGCACCACGGTTAGGAAAACTTGGCGATCGGGTCGGTCCTGAGAAAATCCTGATCCTCGCGCTGGTGGTGTCGGTCCTGCTGTTGATCCCCATGTCGATGGTCACCGCACCGTGGCAGCTGGGGGTGCTGCGCTTTTTGCTGGGTGCTGCCGATGGCGCATTACTTCCCGCCGTGCAGACTCTGCTGGTCTATCAGTCCACCAGCCAGATTGCCGGGCGTATTTTTAGCTACAACCAGTCATTTCGCGATACCGGCAACGTGACCGGTCCGCTGCTTGGCGCGGCTGTTTCCGCCAGTTTCGGGTTTCGCGCCGTCTTTCTGGTGACGGCAGGCGTGGTACTGTTTAACGCCCTCTATTCGTGGTTCAGCTTATCCCGGGCATTACGGCGTCCCACCGGCGAAAAACGTGATGAGCAGCGAACAATCACGCCAGAATAAGACGAACGCGTGAACACATATTTTCGCATTCATACCTGCAAAATCAGATAATCAGCTATTCTTTCCCTGAATACCTTCAGCCCACCAGGGAGACACCAATGACCATGTACGCCACGCTGGAAGAAGCTATTGATGCCGCTCGTGAAGAGTTCCTTGCCGATAATCCCGGCATTGAGGAGGAAGATGCCGACGTGCAGCAACTTAATATCCAAAAATATGTCCTGCAGGACGGCGATATTATGTGGCAGGCGGAGTTTTACGCCGATGAAGGAGAGGAAGGTGAATGTCTGCCGGTATTAAGCGGTGCAGGTGCGCAGGCCGTTTTTGATGGCGATTACGATGAAATTGAGCTGCGACAGGAGTGGCTGGAAGAAAATACCCTGCATGAATGGGATGAGGGCGAATTTCAGCTCGAACCGCCTCTGGACAGTGAAGAAGGACAAACTGCCGCAGATGAGTGGGACGAGCGTTAGCGTCGTTTACTCGTACGGGCCGTGTTGCGCGTCAATTGGCAGCAGCAGCGTATCGAATACCAGTGAGAACGGTAAATCGAGGATCGTCAGATAGCGCCAGGCGGAGTCGCGGACATCCCACTGTACGCCTGGGTAATACTGGTTGCCGTGGCCTTGTCCGGAAATAGTGCGGCTTATGATGCTGCCGCAGCCGCTCAGCAGCATCGCCATCATGACTACAATCACGATTTTCATTGTTACCTCATTGAAAAAAATACCGGCTCAACGGCCGGTATTTTCATAGTGATGTCGGCTTATTTTGCCCTGAGCGCAAGGGGGTTAAGCTTCAGCGTGCGATAGTGGTTCACCCAGGACGAGTATTTCTCCGGGGAGGACCACACGCGGTAGTGAAGCCGCGCCATAGTGACCGGGTCGCTTAGCAGGACCAGACGGCGATCGCGGTTCAGCTTTTCCGGCGTCTCGTTCAGCGCCTGCTCAACGTGACGGTCGCGGGCAATTTCCAGCACCTTACTCGCGCGGTGGCGCGCCGTGGCCATCGCCGTCGCCAGCGCATTGAACGACGGGTGAAACACCGCGTGCATAAAACCGTCGTCCAGCGTGCGATGGCGGTTCTGCGCCAGATACTTATCGGTATCAACCAGCACCTGCGGCGGCGAATACTCTTCCGGGATCAGGAACAGCTTCCAGCGTTTAGTGCGCAGACCAACCGTCGAGCGGCTGGAAATGACCGAGACAAACGGCGACAGGATCAGCGAGAAGACAATCGGCGCCAGCCAGAACAGGAAACGCAGATCCAGCCACGCCATCCCGACTGCCCACACCAGCCCCAGCAGCAGCTGAGAGCCATGCCGCATGAAAGCTTCGCTCCACGGCGTGGAGTCATCATCACGCTGCGGCGAATTCCAGACCACTTCCCAGCCCAGGAACGCGCTGACCACAAACACGGTGTGGAACAGCATACGTACCGGTGCCAGCAGGACCGAGAACAGCACTTCGAGCAGCAGCGAAAGCGTCACGCGGCAGAAACCGCCGTACTCTTTCGACCCCTTACACCAGATCAGCACAATGCTGAGCAGTTTTGGCAGGAACAGCAGCACCATCGTCGAGGCAAACAGCGCGATCGCCAGCTCCGGACGCCACTGCGGCCACACCGGGAACAGCTGCCGCGGCTGCAGGAAGTATTGCGGTTCCGTCAGCGCGTGCACCACCTGTAGCGCTGTAGAGAGCGCCAGGAACATAAACCACAGCGGCGCGGAAAGATACGACATGACGCCGGTCAGGAATACCGCACGGTGCACCGGGTGCATCCCTTTCACCAGGAACAGGCGGAAGTTCATCAGGTTACCATGGCACCAGCGACGGTCACGCTTGAGTTCATCCAGCAGGTTTGGCGGCAGTTCTTCGTATGAGCCAGGCAGGTCGTACGCAATCCAGACGCCCCATCCCGCACGACGCATCAGCGCCGCTTCGACGAAGTCGTGGGAGAGGATAGACCCCGCAAATGAGCCTTCGCCCGGCAGCGGTGCCAGTGCGCAGTGCTCGATAAACGGTTTAACGCGAATAATCGCATTATGGCCCCAGTAGTGCGACTCCCCCAGCTGCCAGAAGTGCAGACCGGCGGTGAACAGCGGGCCGTATACGCGGGTGGCAAACTGCTGGCAGCGCGCGTAGAGCGTATCCATGCCGGAGGCTTTCGGCGAAGACTGGATGATACCGGCATTCGGGTTGGCCTCCATCAGACGCACCAGGCCCGTCAGACACTCGCCCGTCATCACCGAATCGGCATCCAGCACCACCATATAGC
>JAFACP010000091.1 GCA_023425455.1 Pseudomonadota bacterium
GGCTCGATCAGCGGCCCCACCACCACGCCATCGTCCATGCCATTGCCGACCTTCAGCGCGTTAACCGCATCGGCAAGCTGGTTGACGAATTTATCGTAGACCGTCTCCTGAATATAAAAGCGATTCACGCTAACGCAGACCTGACCTGCATTACGGAATTTATTGGCAACCGCCCCTTTAACAGCAGCCTCAATATCCGCATCTTCAAACACGATATAGGGCGCATTCCCCCCCAGTTCCATCGAGACTTTTTTCATTGTCTCAGCCGCATTGCGTACCAGCGTTTTGCCAACAGCCGTCGAGCCGGTGAAAGAGATTTTACGCACCGCGTGACTGGCCATAATCGCATCGCTGATCTCATGCGTGTTGCCGGCGACAGCGTTCAGCACCCCATCCGGTACACCCGCCTGTTTGGCCAGCGTTAACAGAGCAAAGGCGCTGAGCGGCGTATTATTTGCCGGTTTGATCACCCCGGTACAGCCTGCGGCAAGCGCCGGACCCAGCTTACGGGTCAGCATCGCCATCGGGAAATTCCACGGAGTGATTGCCGCAACCACGCCAACAGGTTCACGCGTCGCCAGGATTCGGGAGCCGGGTTTTATCGCCGGGATAATTTCACCATTGGCGCGCTTGGCCTGCTCGGCAAACCATTGAATAAAGCTGGCGGCATACTCCACCTCGCCTTCCGCTTCTTTCAGCGGTTTGCCCTGCTCGGTGGTCATCAGGCACGCGAGCCAGCTTTTATTCTCAATAATCAGTTCATACCAGCGATAGAGGATCGTCGAGCGCTCTTTCGCGGTTTTCGCCCGCCATGCCGGGAACGCTTTGGCAGCGGCGGCAATCGCCTCTTCGGTTTCGGCTGTACCGGCTTTCGCCACTTTGGCGATCGTCTCGCCGGTAGCCGGGTTGAGGACATCAAAGGTGCTGCTCAGCGTTTTCCATATACCGTTGACCAGATATCCGGTCTGAAAAAGAACATTGTCCTGTAGAGTCTGGGTTGTCATGTGTCCTCCCTTTCTGAAAGTTAGAGCCTGCAACACTAAGTATAGCCACAAAAAAATCGACGCTTTTGGCGTCGGTTTTTATCGTCATTAGCTGTCGGTTAATGCGTTCTGATAGCGGTGCAGCATCATCGCCAGCCGCCCGACAGGTTCAGTGACCTGCGGTGGCGCCTCCCAGAGACGCAGTTTCTGCTGATAGATATCCAGCTCGTCCAGCAACTGTTTAAAGTAGCGACGTCGTTTATCGTCGCTGGAGGCGGCAATCACATGATCCGCCGTACGCCGCAGCTGACGGTGGAACGCGGACAGATCGTCATTCACCGGGACCGGCGCATTACGCAGGCGCTGATGGGCAATGATCATGGTCAGCGCCAGCCGGAACTTGGCAATGTCGCCGGGAAATTTATTCAACAGCAAAAACAGCTGCTGATACAGCGCAGGCAGATGATTCTCTTTGCGCCGCGCTGCATTGGTGGTCATGGAAGAGACGGCGGCGGAGACAAACTGGTTCAGCAGCACCCGTCCCGTCCGTGCCTGCGAGTTATCACGTACCAGCAGAATGACCATCATCGCCAGGAAACAGCCCACCAGCTGGCCCAACGCACTGTCGAGAAACTGGCTGAAATGGAAGGTCATCGGGTTATCGAGAACGATGATGTTAATCGTGCTCGCCAGCGCCCCCAGGGAACCGATGCGCCGTTTCTGCACTTCGATGCCAATAAAGAACGCCAGCACCGCGAGGCTAATGCACAGCAATAGCATGCTCTGCTGAGTGGAGGGGATGATCACCAGGAAATAGAACGCCCCCAGCGGTAAGGCGGCAAGGGTGCCGTACAGGAAATCGATAGCCACCATGCGTGGGTTAGGCAAACGCATTGCCAGCGAGGTGACAACGGCAATCATCACCATCGCCCCGCTGCCGGACGTCCAGCCGGTCCAGAGCCAGAACAGCGTACCAAGCATACAGGCAAGCGTGGTGCGCCAGAAGTTGACCATCGCGTGATGGCGTTCCGCCGATTCGGCCCTGATAACCACTTCCCCCTGCAGGACCTCCTCTTCCGCAGCGCTGATTTTGGTATTACCGATCACGCCGCGCTTCAGAAGCAGGTAGCGCGTCGCCGCGCCCACCCAGCTGTAGATGGTCACAGGAGTATCACGCTCGCCGGTCCAGCCAATCACCCGGCGCATACGCTTGAGCTGCTTATGCACGTCCTGTACCGTTTCAACCGGCTCGGCAAACAGCTCGCGGAACGTTCCGGTGACAGCGTCCGGACGGGAGTTCTGGATCAGATAGGTTTCACACGCCTGGGTTATCAGCGTTAAGGAGAGCGTATTGAGTGCTTTCAGGCGACGGTTGGCACGCGCCCAGCGCGAAGACTCCATATTCAGGTTACTGCGCATCCCCTCCAGCGCCGTCGTCCGGCGAACCAGCGCGCTCCAGGCCTTGTCGACCTCTTCGCTGTCACCATGCGCAATGCACAGCTGCATCAGTTGATACTGCGCAACTATCAGCGCGTCCAGCTCGCGATCGACCTCCTGCTTGATCGAGCGCGGAGAGAAAAGCAGATCCGCCACAATGGCGCACACAATACCAATCACAATCTCGCTGCAGCGTTCCAGAGCAAACTGTGGCGCCAGAAGCGGGTCAGTCTGGATCGTGATGACGATAATCAATGCGGTATAGCCCGACAGCCCCCAGGCATACGAGTTCTCCACCCTCACCAGGGAGGAGAGCCAGGTGCAAAAACCAGCCCAGATACAGCACACCATCAGCATCAGCAGCGGCGTGCGGATCATCAGGATAATAATGGTAAGCGCCGCAATACAGCCGATAAAGGTCCCGAAGATACGCAGCATACCGCGATAGCGGATGGCACCGGAGTAGGGTTCGCCACCGGCGGCAAAGGCAGGACCAGCAGCAACAATCGCTGCGGTCAGTACCGCCCAGCGTGGCGTTTCCAGCTGGAAATGAAAGCCGACAAACAGTGCCAGCACAATGGCGCACGCCAGCTTCACGGCGAAGCGGATATGCTGACTGGCGATGGAAAATAGGCCCATAGCGATTAACCAAACTCGCGCAGACGATGGGCGATTTTACGGAAGAAAGAGTCCTGGCTGGCGTCACGATCTTTTTCACCGGTGATCACCACCGTTGCCGTGGTACCGGCAGGCCATAAATTTCCCTGCTGTTCATCCAGATGAATACGGACCGGCACCCGCTGCGCCAGACGTACCCACTCCAGATTGGAGTCCACCGTCGCCATACCTTTGGCATCGCTGGTGCTGCTGGCGTTTGTCACCCCTGCCGCAACGCTGTCCACCGTCCCCTTCAGCACTCGATTGCTGCCCAGCGGGGTGATTTCGGCGCGATAGCCCGGACGCACCCCTTCCAGTTTGGTCTCTTCCATATAGGCAAGCACGTAGAAGGAGTTCTGCTTCACCAGCGCCACGGCGGTTGAACCGCGGGTAATAAATTCGCCGGTATAGACATTCAGGTTGGTCACCCAGCCGTCAGCAGGCGCACGGATCACGGTACGGTCGAGATCAAGCTTCGCCAGATCGCGCGTCGCTTCCGCTTTTGCCAGCTGATGCAGCACGGTTTGCAGCACGTTGTTTGACTGGTCAATCTCTTCGCGGGACATGGCCTGAATACCTAACTGATTTCGACGTCCGGCCTCACGACGTTTTTCTGTCGCCAGCGCCCGGTAATACTCGACATCCGCCTGCGCTTCCTCCAGCGCTTTTTGATAGCGCGGCTGATCAATGGTAAACAGGACCTGATCCTTCTTCACCAGCTGGTTGTCGTGCACGTTAACGGCGGTAATCAGCCCGGCAACATCCGGGGCAATGGCCACAACGTCCGCGCTAATTCGCGCATCACGCGTCCACGGCGATTCAGTGTAGAAAACCCAGGCGCGAAAAATAGCGATGAACGCGAGGATAACCAGCGCCATAGTGATGGCGGTACGGGAGACTTTTCTTATTAGTGTTTTCACATCAACCTCAGACAAACATGCGCGATATTAAATAAAACAGGCAGCAATACAGCGCGGTATTAAACAATGCAGGGTGCCAGACGAAATCATAGATCCCGGTAGGGACCAGCACCTTACGCACCAGCCAGAAGATCGCCAGTGATAAAAGCAGCTCGAAAAATATCGGTGGGAACGACAAGCCGAACACCACGATAACGGGAAAAAGACTCATGTTGACCTTGATTAGAGAGAGTGCAGGCTACAGAATTTTTAAGCGCACGCCACTGCAGGAGAGTAAGAAACGCCGGGCGAGAGTGGCGCAGCCGTTATGTAATTAATAATATATTAACGTAACTGTTATGCTGTTATCTATAATATGTGATCTAAATCACTTTTAAGCCAGAGTGAACAATGGAACGTTTAAAACGCATGTCGGTATTCGCCAAAGTGGTTGAACTTGGCTCTTTCACCGCAGCTGCCAGGCAGCTGCAGATGAGTGTCTCTTCCATCAGCCAGACCGTCTCTAAGCTGGAAGATGAGCTTCAGGTTAAGCTACTCAACCGCAGCACCCGCAGCATCGGGCTGACGGAGGCCGGTAAAATTTACTACCAGGGCTGTCGCCGCATGCTGCATGAAGCGCAGGATGTCCACGAGCAACTCTACGCCTTTAACAACACGCCCATCGGTACGCTGCGTATCGGTTGTTCTTCAACTATGGCACAAAATGTCCTCGCCGCCATGACGGCAGAAATGCTGAAAGAGTATCCGGGGCTTACCGTAAATCTGGTGACGGGCATTCCGGCTCCCGATCTCATCGCCGACGGACTGGATGTGGTGATCCGCGTTGGCGCGCTGCAGGATTCCAGCCTCTTCTCCCGCCGCCTGGGAAGTATGCCGATGGTGGTGTGCGCCTCTAAAAGCTATCTCGCGCAATACGGTATTCCGGAGAAACCCGCCGATCTCAGTAACCACTCATGGCTGGAATACAGCGTCCGCCCGGATAACGAATTTGAGCTGATTGCGCCTGAAGGGCTTTCCACCAAATTGCTGCCCGAAGGCCGGTTTGTCACTAATGATCCCATGACGATCTCGCGCTGGCTGGTCGCCGGCGCCGGGATCGCCTACGTTCCGCTGATGTGGGTGATCAATGAGATCAACAGCGGCGTGCTTGAGATCCTGTTCCCGCGCTATCAATCTGACCCGCGTCCGGTGTATGCCCTGTATACCGAAAAAGACAAACTGCCGCTCAAGGTGCAGGTCTGTATTAACTATCTGACCGAATATTTTGTCGAGGTGGCCGATCTGTTTAAGGGCATGCGCGAAAGACGCAAAGAGTAATACCCGGCCCTGAGCGGATGATCCGCAGGCGTCATCACTGTCCTCCCCGCTATTCCTGAATAACGCTTTTCTAACTTCAGGAATATGCCCCTCTATTAATTATGGCGAATTGACACTGCGCCAGCCGCACATTTATCGTATTACTCGTCTGAATAATGGAATATCACAACAGACAAATAGCGGTGATGCCATATTCAGCGCACTCCGGAGAACGGAGCGTTATTAAAATGTTGCAAATATATCTCATAAAAATATATTTCTTTCAGGAATCCCTTTAGACAAGGAATAAAAATGAATTTGTTGGAACAAACACCGCCTTCGCGGAGGCGCTATGGACTGGCCGCTTTCATTGGGTTAATTGCCGGGATTGTCTCTGCGTTTGTGAAGTGGGGGGCAGAAGTTCCGCTTCCTCCCCGTAGTCCGGTTGATCTCTTTAACGCGGCATGCGGGCCAGAAAAATTAATAAGAGCCGCCGACCAGCTCGATTGCTCACGTAATATCCTGAACCCGCCCTATATATTTCTGCGCGACTGGCTGGGGATCGCCGATCCCAATGCTGCGGTTTATACGTTCGCCGGACATATATTTAACTGGGTTGGCGTAACACATATTATATTTTCGATCGTCTTCGCCGTAGGATATTGTGTAGTTGCCGAAGTTTTCCCGAAAATTAAACTCTGGCAGGGGTTACTTGCCGGGGCGCTGGCACAATTGTTTGTCCATATGCTCACCTTCCCGTTAATGGGGCTGACGCCACCGCTGTTCGACCTGCCGTGGTACGAGCACGTGTCCGAAATCATCGGCCATCTGATCTGGTTCTGGTCGATTGAAATTATCCGTCGCGATCTACGCAAC
>JAFACP010000135.1 GCA_023425455.1 Pseudomonadota bacterium
GTGCAGGCCTGCAACGGTCTTGAAGTCCAGATCGAGCTCTCCAGCCGCCGCTTTATGGGGTTAAAAGAGCGGCGTCGCGCGCTGGCGGGTCGTACCGGCTGCGGCGTTTGCGGCGTTGAACAACTCAATGATATCGGCAAGCCTGTGGCCCCCCTGCCATTTACCCAGACGTTCAACCTGACGCGCCTGGATCATGCCCTCAGGCATCTGAACGACGTGCAATCCATCGGTCAACTGAGCGGCTGCACCCATGCGGCTGCATGGGTTTTACCGTCAGGCGATCTGGCCGGAGGCCACGAAGATGTGGGCCGGCACGTGGCGCTGGATAAACTGCTGGGCCACCGTGCGGGTGAAAGCGATGCCTGGCAGCATGGCGCAGCGTTGGTCTCCAGCCGTGCGAGCTACGAGATGGTGCAGAAGGCGGCGATGTGCGGGGTGGAAATCCTGTTTGCGGTCTCTGCCGCCACCACGCTGGCGGTTGAGATCGCCCGGCGCTGTAACCTGACGCTGGTCGGTTTCTGTAAACCTGGCAGAGTGACGATTTATACCCATCCGGAGCGTCTGGTAGCGGAGTGATTGCGCCAGATGGCCAGTAGAACACTGCCTGAAAATGCGAGCTCCATGATGACGGCAACCGGTGACCCGACGAGGATATTGTTCAGCAGCCAGCAAAGGCTGCCAGACAGCGTGTATCCGCGCAGCCTGGCGGCCCGGTTCTGAAAAGAGGCGAATGTCATCAGCAGGCTGCCCGTCAGCGGTAACAGGCTCACTGCCCCCTGCCAGAAACAGAGGCTGCAGGCGATGGCGATCCCCATAAAAAGCCACATCACGCCTGCGCGAAGCGTCAGGATGGCAACCGCAAAGCGACAGGCGGCAATTGCCATAAGCCCGGCGGCGACGGGTTGCTCCAGGAGATAAAAATGGAGCGCCAGCAGACTCGTCGAGCAGGCGAGCGCGGCCAGGGTTATCGATCGTCGTTGCCAGTGAAAGGCAGAAATATCAAGGATAAAGCTGATGCCTGCGAGTATCTGGGAGAGGAAAAAGGCCGTCATAATCTACGCCATCGCACACGTGAATGATGGCACACTACGCGATCCCGCCTGGGCGGGCGTTAACCTTTGTTAATTCGCTGACGAATACGCGACAGGCTGACGGGGGTGATGCCGATATAGCTGGCGAGATCCCGCTGGGTGAGCTGCGACGCCCAGTCAGGAAAATGGGTCAGAACATACTGATAGCGCTGCTCAGGCGTATGGAGCAACAGCATTTTTTCCTTCTTTTCTTTATAGATTAGCTGCTGAATCAACAGTTGGGTTGTGATGTGCTGATTATCCGGGGCATCCAGCACGGCGAGCGGAATTTCACTGATTTCTCCCGCCGTTATCATCTGCAGGCTGTAATCTGCCGGCGTCGAGGTCAGCCAGTTCAGATATAAAAAACAGCATTCACCGGGGAAATAGAACTCTTTCACCCGTTCAGCGCCGTGGCGGGAGTGATAGACCGCGCGAACAACACCATGATGTAAATAGTAAAAATGGCGTTGTTCCTCCCCCTGACGCAGAAGCCAGGTGTCTGCGGGCTGGGGTTTTCTGCGAAATTCCTGTAACCATGTTTGATCGCGATCGTGTGGCATCTTTTTATCTCAAAAAAATTGAATAATAAATGCAAATCATTCCGCTTTTAGTTGTAGGGAGTGAGGTCTAATATTTATCTCATCAAGGCACGGCGCCTTACTCAAACAACTAATTGAAAGGGTTTATATCATGAAAAGCATCAAAAATTTTGTCGCAGTTATCGCTATGGCTACCTCTTTTGGCACTTTCGCGGCTCAGACGGTGACCGCAACCGGCTCTACCATTGACAGCGCAGAAGCGAAAATTGCCGCTCAGGCGAAAGACGCAGGCGCATCCTCCTACAAAATTACCCAGGCTTTCTCCGGGAACCGCGTCCACATGACTGCGGAACTGAACAAATAAGCACGCCACACCGTCGGAAGAGCGCCCCCGGGGCGCTTTTTTAGTTTATGCCTGCCAGACGAAGTAGCGCTGTCACCGCCGCGGCGGCGGCGATCACCACAATTAACGGCATTTTGCGCCAGGCGAGAAATAGCGCAAAACCGACGCCCAGCACGCGCGCCATTCCGGCGAAATGTGTCCCTTCATAAAACGTTGTCGCCAGCGCCACGGAAAACAGTAATACGGTGGCGGCATCGGAAAGCAGCGCCTGCGCGCGCTCAGATAACGCCAGTCGGTTACCGAGTCTGGCACCGCCAAGACGCATCAGATAGGTCCCGACCGATAACAGGGCGATGCCGGCAATCAATATCGTCATCTTTTCCACTATTTTTTCCTCGCGGCCAGACCGAGTAATGAAAGCAGAACCGGCAGACCAACCGGCGCAAAAGGTACGGCTGCCAGCGACACGACCGCCCCGCTGCAGGCGCGGATCAGGGTGGTGCGGTTTTTAAACGCCGGAACCACTAACGCCAGCAATATCGCCGGGAACACGGCATCGAGGCCGATGGTTTCCGGGGCGGGCAGCAGCCTGCCGACCATCGCGCCAAGCAGTGCACCGAGCGGCCAGACAAGGGCAACGCCTAACCCGCACAGCCAGTATGCGGCTTTACGCTGCTCCGGTGTCTTCTGCGACAGACCAAACACCACGCTTTCATCGTTCATGATGTGGCACCCCAGCAGACCGGCGGCGCGCTTGCCGACCAGCTCACGCACCGTAACCCCAAACGGCACGTGGCGTGCGTTAACCAGCAGTCCGGCTGCCGCTGCAGCCAGCGGGTTGCCGCCGCTGGCGACAATACCGATAAACATAAATTCTGATGCCCCCGCCAGCACGGTAATCGACAGCACAAACGGGACCCATATCGGGAAACCGTAAGCCATCGCCAGCGAGCCGTAGGACATACCGACGACGCCGACGGCCAGACAAACCAGAATGATCGCCTTCAGGGTGTCGCCACTCAGGCAGGAGAGAGAATGCTTCATACAATTTTAGCCATATCGAACGTGTATCCATTATAATGAACGCATCAGAATCGTTTTTCAAGACGAACGATTCGTTCGATTAATAGAACGAGGGCCGTTATATGACGCAGCCAATTAGCGTAATCGCCAAAAGTCTGGTGCGAGAACGCCTGCGAACCGGGCTTTCACTGGCGGAAATTGCCCGCCGTGCCGGGATCGCTAAATCCACGCTCTCAATGCTGGAGTCCGGCAATGGCAATCCCAGCCTTGAGACGCTGTGGGCGCTGTGCGTGGCGCTGGATATCCCCTTTGCCCGCCTGCTGGAGCCGCAACAGCCCACCACCCAGGTGATCCGCCGGGGAGAAGGGACAAAGGTGGTGGCCGGGGAGGCCAACTACGAAGCCATTCTGCTCGCGGCGTGTCCACCGGGAGCCCGGCGTGATATCTATCTGCTGCTGACGCAACCGGGAGCAGACCGCATCTCTCAGCCGCATCCGTCAGGGTCGGTTGAACATATTATTGTGACCCGGGGGCGGGCGATAGTCGGCCTGCTTGATGCGCCTGAAGAGCTGGGTGAAGGGGATTACATATGCTATCCCGCGGACCAGCCGCATATCTTTAAGGCCCTCGAACCGGATACACATGCGCTGCTGGTTGCGGAACAAAATTAACCCGGATACAAAAAATCATGTCGCTTAAAGCCATTGCCAAAGAACTGGGCCTGTCTGTTACCACGGTCAGCCGCGCCCTCAACGGATATGATGACGTCTCTCGCGAGACCCGCGCCAGGGTGGAAGCGGAGGCCCAGCGCCGCGGCTACCGGCCCAACACCTTTGCCCGTCGTCTGAAAATGGGCAAGATTGATGCTGTGGGTCTGGTGTTTCCTGTGCATCCTGTTCCGCTTAATAACAGTGTGTTTATGGAGATGGTCGGCGAAATTAGCCACGAACTGGCGCGACATGAGATTGACCTGCTGCTGATTGCTGATGACGACTTATCCGACAAACACAGCTATATGCGTATGGTGCAAAGCCGGCGCGTGGATGCGCTGATTGTTGCCCACACGCTGGATCACGACCCGCGACTGGCGCAACTGCAGGCCGCCGGATTCCCCTTCCTGGCGCTGGGGCGCAGCCAGCTGCCGCAGCCTTATGCCTGGTTTGATTTCGATAACTATGCCGGTATGTATCAGGCCACCCACTGGCTTATCGGGAAAGGCCATCAGCGTATCGCGCTGCTCGGTGAAAGCAATAATCAGGCGTTTATCACCCAGCGTCGTCAGGGCTATCTGGACGCGTTGCGCGAAGCGGGGCTTTCCAGCGAGTGGTTACGCGCCATGCCGCCTTCACGGCGGGTGGGTTATGCCACCACCCGTGAACTGCTCGCTCTGCCGCAGCCGCCGACGGCGATCGTGACCGACTGTAATACCCACGGCGACGGCGCGGCGATGGCGCTGGCCCAACTGGGGCGTTTAACGGGGGACAATGCGGTCTCGCTGGTGATTTACGACGGTCTGCCGCAGGACAGTATCGTTGATGTCGACGTGGCGGCGGTGGTTCAGTCCACGCGTCAGGGTGTCGGCAAACAGATTGCCGGCATGGTGCGTCAGTTGATTAACGGCGAGGATATCGCGCAACTTCAGGTGCTGTGGCAGCCCGCATTTTCACCAGGCCAGACGGCCTGATCTCAGCAAATTTCTAAACTTGATCACAGATCCGAAACGTTTTGGTTTGTATCCGAAACGTTTCGGATCAACACTCAGGCTATCCCGATGACAGGAGATGTCTGATGCAAGACGCGATTATACGCTTAGAAAGCAAGGCGGCCGATGTGGTGATTAGAACGCACCCGTTCGCCGAAATTCTCTACTGGGGGCCGCATCTTAGTCACTTTTCTCCGCAAGATGCCGTCAGTCTTTCTCGCCCTGTGGCTAACGGCAGGCTGGATGTGGATTCACCCGTCACCCTGATGGCCGAGCCGGGTCACGGTCTGTTTGGTGCCCCCGGCGTTGAGGGCCACCGCCAGGGGCTGGATGCGTCGCCGGTATTCACCACGAAACAGCTGGCGCATGAAGGGCAAACCCTGACTATCGTGGCCGAAGATGAGCAGGCCGGGTTGCGCCTGACCAGCGAACTGGCGCTGGACGACAGCGGCGTACTGACGGTACGCCACGGCCTGACCAACCTGCGAGCACAGCCCTGGCAGGTGGATCGCTTTGCCGTTACCCTGCCGGTTGCCGAGCGGGCGCAGGAGATCATGGCTTTCCATGGCCGCTGGGTGCGGGAATTTCAGCCGCATCGCGTGCGCCTCGAACACGACAGCATCGTGATTGAAAACCGCCGCGGGCGCACGTCGCACGAACATTTCCCGGCGCTGATCGCCGGAACGCCTGCGTTCAGTGAAATGGCCGGCGACGTGTGGGGCGTGCATCTTGGCTGGAGCGGTAATCACCGTCTGCGTGCCGAAGTGAAAACCGATGGTCGACGTTATCTGCAGGCCGAAGCGCTCTATCTGCCGGGCGAAATGGCAATTGCCGGTGGAGAAACGCTCTGGACGCCGTGTTTGTATGCCAGCTACTCCACCCACGGTCTGAACGGTATGAGCCAGCAGTTTCACCGCTATCTGCGCGACAACATTATCCGCTTCCCGCAGGACAAGCCGCGGCCGGTTCACCTCAATACCTGGGAAGGGATCTACTTTACACACGATCCGCAGTACATCATGCGAATGGCGGATGAGGCGGCAGCGCTGGGCGTTGAGCGTTTTATCATTGATGATGGCTGGTTCAGAGGGCGAAATGACGACCGGGCGGCGCTGGGCGACTGGTACCTGGATGAGAAGAAATACCCGCACGGCCTGACGCCGGTCATCCATCACGTGAAAGCGCTGGGAATGGAGTTTGGTATCTGGATCGAACCGGAGATGATCAATCCGGATTCGGACCTCTACCGCGCGCACCCGGACTGGGTGCTGGCGCTACCGGGCTACACGCAGGCAACCGGGCGGCATCAGCTGGTGCTTAACCTCAATATTCCGCAAGCGTTTGATTATCTGCTGGAGCGTATGAGCTGGTTGCTGGGCGAGCACCAGGTTGACTATGTGAAGTGGGATATGAACCGTGAGCTGGTGCAGCCGGGACATAACGGTAAAGCCGCTGCCGACGCGCAAACGCGGCAGTTCTATCGGCTGTTAGATACGCTGGGTCAGCGTTTTCCGCATATTGAGTTTGAGTCCTGCTCTTCCGGCGGGGGACGTATTGATTATGCTGTGCTAACCCGCTGCCACCGTTTCTGGGCATCCGATAACAACGACGCGCTGGAACGCAATACCATTCAGCGCGGCATGAGTTACTTCTTTCCACCGGAGGTCACGGGGGCGCATATCGGTCATCATAAATGCCATGCAACCTTCCGCCAGCACAGCATTGCGTTTCGTGGGCTGACGGCGCTGTTTGGCCATATGGGGCTGGAGCTGGATCCGCTGACGGTCGATGCCGAAGAGCGGGAAGGCTATCGCCACTATACCGCGCTGCACAAGCAGTGGCGCGAGGTGATCCATCACGGCAGACTCTGGCGGGTCGATATGCCGGATACCAGCACCCAGGTGCAGGGCGTGGTCAGTGAAGACAAGCGGCAGGGGCTGTTTATTGTCAGCCAGCTTCAGATGCCTGATTACACCCTGATGATGCCGCTGCGTATGCCGGGACTGGATGCCAGCGCCCGCTATCGTATCTCGCTGCTCGATCACCCCAATATTCGCCTGACCGGCGAAGGCGGGCACACCATGCGCAAGCTACCGGCATGGATGGAAACCCCGCAAACGGTGAGTGGCGACTGGCTGATGCAGGCAGGTATCGCCTTGCCGGTTCTGGATCCGGAAAGCGCCATTCTGATTGGCGTTGAACGCGTGTAAGGGTGACGGGCCGGGCGACCGGCCCTCCGTTGAGGATAAAAATAATGAACACCACGACCTGTACCCACAAAGACAACCCGAATTTCTGGATCTTCGGACTGTTCTTCTTTCTCTACTTCTTCATTATGGCCACCTGCTTTCCGTTTCTGCCTATCTGGCTGTCGGATATCATTGGGCTGAATAAAACCCATACCGGGATAGTGTTTTCCTGTATCTCGCTTTCCGCCATCGCCTTCCAGCCGGTACTGGGGGTGATTTCGGATAAGCTGGGGCTGAAAAAACATCTGCTGTGGATCATCACAGTGCTGTTGTTCCTGTTTGCCCCCTTTTTCCTCTATGTGTTCGCGCCGCTGCTGAAAACCAATATCTGGCTGGGCGCGCTGAGCGGCGGGCTGTATATCGGCTTTGTCTTCTCAGCAGGCTCCGGGGCAATTGAGGCTTATATTGAGCGCGTGAGTCGCAACAGCCTCTTTGAATACGGTAAAGCGCGCATGTTTGGCTGCCTCGGCTGGGGGTTATGTGCCTCAACGGGGGGGATCCTGTTTGGCATTGACCCGTCGTATGTTTTCTGGATGGGGTCGGCGGCGGCGCTGCTGCTGATGTTGCTGCTGGTGGTGGCCAGGCCAAAACCCAACCAGACCGCGCAGGTGATGGACGCGCTGGGGGCCAACCAGCCGCAAATTACCGCCAGAACAGTGTTTAATCTGTTTCGTCAGCGCAGGATGTGGATGTTCATCCTCTACGTTATTGGTGTGGCCTGCGTGTATGACGTATTCGATCAGCAGTTCGCCACCTTCTTCAAAACCTTTTTCGCCACGCCGCAGGCGGGGACGCGCGCCTTTGGCTTCGCCACCACGGCCGGGGAGATTTGCAACGCCATTATCATGTTCTGCTCGCCGTGGATCATTAACCGTATCGGCGCGAAAAACACCCTGCTGATTGCCGGGCTGATTATGGCGACGCGCATTATCGGTTCGTCATTTGCCACCACAGCGGTAGAAGTGATTGCCCTGAAGATGTTGCACGCGCTGGAGGTGCCGTTCCTGCTGGTGGGCGCATTCAAATACATTACCGGCGTTTTCGACACCCGTTTGTCAGCCACGATTTATCTGATCGGATTCCAGTTTGCCAAACAGTCGGCGGCGATTTTTCTCTCCGCGTTCGCCGGGAATATGTATGACCGGATCGGCTTCCAGGAGACCTACCTGATGCTCGGCTGTTTCGTACTGGCGATTACGCTGGTGTCGGCGTTTACGTTAAGCAGCAAACAGGAGATAGCGGCGCGCAGTAATGCGCTGGAGGCAAATTAAAAAAGACGCTGCCGCATTCGCGGCAGCGTTAACGCATCAGTCGAGGTAAAACACCGGCTTCAGCTCAGCGCTCAGCGGGCTGTTGTCCGGGTTTGACGGCATCACATCCCGCATCTGTTTCCACCAGCGCTGACAAACGTCCGTGCTGGCCACGGCGTTCCAGCGCGCCTCTGATTCAATCTCAACGCTGGCAAACAGCAGGTTGCGCGCGCTGTCGAGATAAATGGCGTAGTGGTGGGCGCCGTGGGCTTTCAGCACCGCCTCCAGCTCCGGCCAAATCGGATTGTGGCGACGCTCATACTCCTCATGGGCATCCGGGTTTACCTGCATCACAAACGCTTTGCGGATCATAACGCCTCCAGATAGAGTTCGCGGACCTCATCCCTGCTGGCGCTACGCGGGTTGCACGGGGCGCACGGGTCTGCCAGCGCTTTATCCAGCCAGCCTTCGATATCCGCTTTGGTCACACCAAGCTGGCTGAAGCCGGACGGAATGCCGACGCGGGCGCTCAGATCGCGAATCGCCTGAATGGCCGACATGCTGGCCGCTTCATCGCTCATTCCGCGGGTATCGACGCCCATCGCCTGCGCCACGCGGGCAAAACGG
>JAFACP010000144.1 GCA_023425455.1 Pseudomonadota bacterium
GCGAGCCGGTTTTTGCGGCGCAACCCATGCCCCCCCCACCGTCACCAGTGCCAGAATAAGTTGCCACAGCCAGACGCTGCCAAACTGCGGGCCCGGCAAAATGCGCCAGATCTCCGGACGTAGCACATCGCCCCAGCCTCCCCCCATCATCCCCCCCTGAACGGCAAACATGAACAGGGCTGCCACCAGGCTGATTAACGCTGACATTTTCTGTGCCCGGTAAAAGCGCTTTGCCATCAGACGATGCAGGGAGGAAGGGGCAAGCCACGCACCGTAAAGCGCGTAACCAAAAATGAGCATCAACGCGCCAAAATGGGTAAAGCGCAGTATCGCGTAGAGAGAGTCCAGCATGTTATTGCACGCTAAAGTGGTAACTGCCTTTTGTTTTGTGGCCGTCGACAGATACGACGTGCCAGTCCACCTGGTAAGTGCCTGGCGTCAGAGGCTGTCCGAGCGGAACAACCAGCTGCGCGTTATCTTTCTCACTTCGCTTAAGCGCGCCCGTTTTAACAGGTTGCTGTTGCCCATCGCTGATCATCACCCCGCTAAACCCCGGCTCGATACCCTCGGAGAACCTCAGGATAATTTCCTGCGGCGGGGACGACACCCGGGCCTCAGCGGCCGGGACGGTCTGTTTGAGGTGCGCGTGTGCCAGCGCCGCTGGCGTTACCAGCACCAGGAACAGCAGCGCCAGCGCGCGTAACCCACCGGTTGAGGAGAAAAACATCACCATCATTCCTTTTTGTTATCACAATAGCGCAGAGGATAACCCTGTATAATAATCGAGTCGAGGATCATTCTGCTGCGACTTGTGATCGTCGGACATTCGCGGTAACGTTGCCGCCGGATCACAAGGAGATGCTAATGAAGAACAATCTGGCCGCCCTTCCCCAGGACGAGATGGATAAAGTCAACGTCGATCTCGCCGCCGCCGGCGTCGCATTCAAAGAGCGTTATAATATGCCCATCGTGGCAGAAGTGGTCGAACGTGAGCAACCTGCGCATCTGCGTGACTGGTTCCGTGAACGTCTGATTGCTCACCGGCTCACCTCTGTCAATCTGTCTCGTCTGCCGTACGAGCCTAAAGTTAAATAATCTTAATCCGCCGTTACATTTCCTTACGCTGACTATGGCAGGATAAGAAACCGCTTTTAAAATAGGTGCATTCTTAACTCCCGGCGACTCAGTGTATAAGGAAGTCACTATGTCACGATGGAATATTGCGGCTGCCCAATACGATCGGCAGCATCATTGTCTTGCTGAGCATGTTGCTCACCACCTGCACTTTATCGAACAAGCAGCCCGGCAACGCTGCGACTTACTCGTTTTTCCTGAGCTCTCGTTAACCGGGCCTGGCGATGCGATATTGCCCGCACCACCGGACGATAACGCGCTCGCGCCTCTCCTTTGCGCCGCACACGCCTACCGGATTACCGTTATCGCCGGCCTCACCCTTCACGCTCGCGGAGAGCGGCGAAAAGGGCTGGTACTGTTCGCCCCTAATCGAGACGCCATTAAGCGCTACCCGCAGGGACGCGGTGCCAGCATGGTCCCGGGAGAGATGCAGCTCTCTATCGTCGATAGCCAGACAGAGACGCCCAATCTCGACCCACAGGCAGCTCTCTTCACCAGCAGCCAGGCGCTACGCGATAACCGCTGGCAGCAGTCCGTCAGCACGTTACAACGCTTTGCACACAAGTATTCCATCGCCGTGTTGATGGCGAATGCGCAAAGCGGAAGCGCGCTGTGGGATGAAAAAGGACAGCTGATTGTCCGCGCCGACCAGGGGGAACTGCTGTTGACCGGCTCTCTGGACAGGCAGGGTTGGCAAGGCGATATCATTCCATTAGGCTAGGCATTTTATGGTCAGGAGTGATCCATGCTGCGCGTAATTGACACTGAAACCTGCGACCTGCAGGGCGGAATTGTGGAAGTGGCTTCTGTCGACGTTGTTGACGGCAAGATTGTTAACCCCATGAGCCATCTTGTGCGCCCGGACCGTCCGATTAGCCCGCAGGCCATGGCCATCCACCGGATCACCGAGTCGATGGTCGTCGATAAGCCATGGATTGAAGAGATCATTCCCCACTATTACGGCAGCCCGTGGTATGTCGCGCACAACGCCAGCTTTGACCGCCGCGTGCTGCCGGAAATGCCCGGCGAGTGGATCTGCACCATGAAGCTGGCGCGTCGCTTATGGCCGGGGATCAAATACAGCAATATGGCGCTGTATAAATCCCGCAAGCTGAGCGTCAAAACGCCGGAAGGTCTCCATCACCACCGGGCGCTGTACGACTGCTACATCACCGCGGCGCTGCTTATCGACATCATCAATACATCGGGCTGGTCGCCTGATGATATGGCAACCATCACCGGGCGTCCGGCCCTGCTGACCACCTTCACCTTCGGAAAATACCGGGGAAAAGCGGTAGCGGAAATCGCCGACAGAGACCCGGGCTACCTGCGCTGGCTGTACAATAACCTCGACAGAATGAGCCCGGAGTTGCGTCTTACTCTGAAGCACTATCTCGGCGACGCCTGACGCTCACTCTGGCCTGGCAGCGCCCCCTGCGCCAGGCCTATCAAAAACGCATACTCCA
>JAFACP010000261.1 GCA_023425455.1 Pseudomonadota bacterium
CTACTGAGCGGCAAGATAACGCACGATGGTGTTGGATTCCCACAGCGTAATGCCGGTCTCTTCATCACGCAGAAGCGGCACCAGCCCGTTTGGGTTCATCGCCAGATAATCAGACTGGTTGTTCACCCCAAACTGCAAGCCCGCCATAATTTGCTTAAACGGTAAATCGAGCTCTTCCAGCGTCCAGAGTACCTTCTTGACGTTGGTTGAATTGTTCCTGCCCCACAGCGTAATCATAATAACTCCCAAAATAGTCAAACAACCTGAGATGTGTATCAGCGCCAGCCGTCTGACATGGTGAGATAAACCTAACAATTACGCAACAGGAGACAAAAAAAAGGTCCTGAACAACGCGTATCCCGATGTTATTGCATAAATTTTAAAAACTTTACTTGGTTTAGGTTTCTTTGAACGCTGTAGTGCGCTATTACTCGTCGCTTCTTGCGACACGGTGATTGTGACGTGATTTACAGAAAGGACACTCGGGTGGCATTTATGACGCAAAAAAGATCTTCACTGCGCGGCCTTGTGGCAGGCTCTGCGCTCCTTCTCCTTCTCTCTCCTGCGCTTTACGCGGCTGAACAGGTGGCGCCTGAAGCCCCTCCGGTCAACGCCCGCGCCTGGATTTTAATGGATTACGCCAGTGGAAAAGTGCTGGCAGAGGGGAACGCCGATGAACAACTCGACCCGGCCAGCCTGACAAAAATGATGACCAGCTACGTGGTCGGGCAAGCGCTAAAAGCCGACAAGATTAAGCTTGACGATATGGTCACCATCGGCAAAGACGCCTGGGCGACCGGCAACCCGGCCCTGCGCGGCTCGTCGGTGATGTTCCTTAAGCCGGGCGATCGGGTCTCGGTGGCCGATCTGAATAAAGGGGTGATCATTCAGTCAGGTAACGATGCCTGTATCGCGCTGGCCGACTATGTCGCCGGCAGCCAGGATTCGTTTATCGGCCTGATGAACGGCTACGCGCAGAAGCTTGGGCTGAGTAACACCACCTTTAAAACCGTCCACGGCCTTGATGCGCCAGGTCAGTTCAGCACCGCGCGCGACATGGCCCTGCTCGGCAAAGCGTTGATCCGCGATGTGCCGGAAGAGTACGCCATTCATAAAGAGAAAGAGTTCACCTTCAATAAGATCCGTCAGCCGAACCGTAACCGCCTGCTGTGGAGCAGCAATCTTAACGTTGATGGCATGAAAACCGGGACAACGGCCGGGGCGGGGTACAACCTGGTGGCCTCTGCGACGCAGGGCGACATGCGTCTGATTTCGGTGGTGCTGGGGGCCAAAACGGACCGTATCCGCTTTAACGAATCAGAAAAACTGCTGACCTGGGGCTTCCGCTTCTTTGAAACCGTCACCCCGATCAAGCCTGATGCCACCTTTGTCAGCCAGCGCGTCTGGTTCGGTGATAAACGTGAAGTCAACCTCGGCGCCGGGGAGTCGGGCTCGGTGACCATTCCGCGCGGGCAACTGAAAAACCTGAAGGCCAGCTACACGCTGACCGACCCGCAGCTGACCGCCCCGCTGAAAAAGGGCCAGGTGGTGGGAACGATCGATTTCCAGCTCAACGGCAAATCGATTGAACAGCGTCCGCTGGTGGTGATGGACGCGGTGGAGGAGGGGGGCTTCTTCAGCCGGATGTGGGACGTCGTGCTGATGAAATTCCATCAGTGGTTCGGCAACTGGTTCTGATAGCTGTCCCTCTCGCGTGGAGTGAGAGGGTCAGCGCCGCGCGCTTGTGCAGGCACCTGCGCCCGGCGCACTCAGTACATTAGCGTAATCTGCTGTTCCCGGGCGTAGGCCACCAGCGCATCGTCCGGACGGCAGTCGCTCACGATCGCGTCAAAACGCGACAACTCTCCCATCCTCGCCGCACGCACTTTACCAAATTTACTGTGATCGACCACCAGCACATGCTGCTGCGCGGCGTTCAGCGCCCAGTGCTTCACCGGCAGCTCTTCCAGATTAAAGCAGGTTGCTCCCTGACGCAGGCTCACCCCTGCGGCGGAATAAAAGGCGATATCCGGGCAGAGATTGCCGAGCGTGTCATGCAGGTCAAGGGGTTTGAAAATCGCATTGCTGGCGTGAAACTCCCCGCCGCAGAGAATCACCCGGCAGGCCGGCTTTTCCTGCAGCGCGAGGAAGGTGTTGAGCGAGTAACACACCGCGGTAAACGGTGTGCTGCTGTCGATAGCGTCGATGATCCACGGGGTTGTGGTTCCGCAGTCGAAAAACAGGGTCTGGTGGGGTTGCACCAGCGAGGCGGCCAGGCGCGCCGCTTTGCGCTTCTCTTCCACCAGACGCGTCTTTTGGTCGCTTATCAGGTAGTGGCTGACGCTGCGCGGCTCAAGCACAATATACCCGCCCAGCAACACCACGGGCGCGCTGTCACTGTTCAGGTCACGACGAATGGTCATCTCAGAGACACCCAGCAGGGTTGCGGCCTCCTTGAGGTGCAGCTTATCGCTGCGCTTCAGCGCCTGAAGCAGCTGAGCAATGCGGTCATCGCGTCGTGTTTCCATAGGTCCTCGGGTTCAAAAAAATGCGCCCCCGCAGGGCGGGGGCTCAAGTGTAACCTGTCAGGCCTGGGTTAGTCACGTATCCAGCCTTTGCGGATCGGGATGGCAAAGCAGATCCGATACAGATGCGATAAACCGCGATACAGCGCCTGACCGAAGAGGCTCCAGAGGATAGCGGCGCTGACGCAGCCAATCAGTCCGACCAGCAAACCGCCCACCATATCCAGCGGCCAGTGAACGCCCAGATACACACGTGACCAGGCGATAGCCAGCGCGATGCCCATCAGCACGGCGCCGGACCACAGGCGGTGCCAGAACAGGAAAGCCAGCGCAAAGGTAAAAATAACCGTGCCGTGATCGCTCGGGAAAGAGTCATCCGGCGCGTGGTGCAGGAAGGTGTAGCCAACATGGTCAACGAAAGGTCTGTCGTGCGGGAACAGATGCCCCAGCGCGTAGCTGGTCAGCACGCTGATGCCAAGCGCCATCGCCACTTTGATCACCAGTTGGCGTTGGGCCGTCACCTGCCTGCGTGGCCCCCACAACCAGAGGATAATCGTCAGCGCGGGGACGATGCTTATCAGATCCTTTGCAAAAAAGGTGGCAATATCAATAGCCCACTCCGGTGACGCCGGCGTGGCGTTGATCAGGTAAAACAGTCCGTAGTTCAGATTCTCTAACATAGCGTCGTCACTCTTTAGCAAACCAGGCGGAAACCAGCCCGTAGGCCACGACCTGGGAAAACCAAACCCACCACCCGGCCCACGGGTTGTGAGAGAAAAAATGTGCCCCGCGCATCACCTGTCCGAAGCCCATCGCCAGGCCCAGGGCTGCACCCAGCGCCACAAGCGCCCAGGCAAGCCGCGGGCGTTCGCGCCAGAAGGCGAAAAACAGCCCCATGACCATAAAACCGCTGGAGGCATGACCGCCGGGGAAACAACGTCCGGGGCCGCTCTGGCCCGGCACGGCGTCAAACAGCGGGTAAGAGAGCGCTTTGCCGCCATATGACACCAGATCCCAGGGACAACTGTGATGGCTGATGCTCTTCAGCACGCCCACCACCAGCGCCCCCAACCCCATCAGCAGCGCGGCGGTGACCAGCCGTGCGTTGCGCTGGTATGCGCCATACAGCAGCGCCACTGCGCCTGCGCTAATCGTCACGTATTTCGCCAGCCGATGGTTCAGCAGATCCAGCAGCGGGTTTTGCTGAAGCGGAAAATGGTGCGTCGCCGGGTCATACCAAAACCCGGTGATCCACCGGTCCAG
>JAFACP010000325.1 GCA_023425455.1 Pseudomonadota bacterium
GTACAGGGATAACGCGACAACGGTGTAACCCTCACGGTTAATGCGGCCGTACAGGGAATCCAGCTCGCGTTGGTTCAGCAGCAGTTTACGTGTGCGAGTGGGGTCACAGACGTAGTGCGATGAGGCGACGGTCAGCGGCGTAAAGTTGGCGCCGAACAGGAAAGCTTCGCCCTCTTTCAGGATCACGTAGCTATCGCCGATATTCGCTTTTCCCGCGCGCAGCGATTTCACTTCCCAGCCCTGCAGCGCAAGGCCAGCTTCGAATTCTTCTTCGATAAAATACTCGTGGCGAGCACGCTTGTTAAGGGCAATGGTCGCCGAGCCAGGTTTATGTGCTTTTTTCTTCGTCATAAGTATCGTAAAGCCATCAGTAATCCGGGAACAAAAAAATCACCTCATTGCGTCCTGTGAGGTCTAACGCGCTATCTTAGCACGAGATGAGGCTTAGCGTTTTTTTAGCAGGTGATAAATGTTATTATTTGTCCGTTGTGTGACCATGGAAAATGTTATGCCTCAGATTACCCGTACCGCGCTTGTGCCTTACAGCGTGGAACAAATGTATCAATTAGTGAACGATGTTCAGTCTTATCCGCAGTTTATTCCGGGATGTACCGGAAGCCGGGTGCTTGAATCCGGTCCGACGCAGATGACGGCGGCGGTAGATGTGTCCAAAGCGGGGATTAGCAAAACGTTCACCACCCGCAATACGCTGACCGATAATCAGAGCATTTTGATGCATCTGGTGGATGGCCCGTTTAAAACCCTGATGGGCGGCTGGAAGTTTACGCCTCTGAGCGCTGATGCCTGCCGGATCGAATTCCATCTGGATTTTGAGTTTACAAATAAGCTTATCGAACTGGCGTTTGGGCGTATTTTCAAAGAGCTGGCGTCTAACATGGTTCAGGCATTCACCCATCGCGCCAAAGAGGTCTACAGTGTCGCATAAGATCGCTGTAGAGGTGGTGTATGCGCTGCCGGAGAAGCAATATCTGCAGCGCGTGACGCTGGAAGAAGGCGCAACCGTTGAAGCAGCGATTCATGCTTCCGGTTTGCTCGAGCTGCGCCGCGACATTGACCTGACGAAGAATAAAGTGGGTATTTACAGCCGTCCGGTAAAGCTCGCGGATGTGCTGAAAGAGGGGGACCGGGTTGAGATCTATCGCCCGTTGATTGCCGACCCGAAAGAGCTGCGCCGCCAGCGTGCTGAGAAGTCGGCGAAATAAATTTTCTCACTCGCACGGCGTCAGCAGGCGCGTTTGACAGAAATACGAAAACAAAAAAGGTGCTCACTGAGCACCTTTTGCATTTTTTGACGGACGATTATTTCGTCAGCGCCGGCTTGTTGTCGATGTTGGTCAACACACCGCTGCTGTTGAACGTCAGGGTCAGCGTCTGCTGGGTTACATCTTCATGGCCTGGCTGCTGACGGAATACATAGAACCAGGTGTTTGTGCCGAATGGATCGGACATCATCGGGGTGCCCAGAGCATAAGCGACCTGCTGTTGCGTCATCCCCACACGAATTTTGGACACATCGTTAGGGGTAAGATAGTTCCCCTGGTTGATGTCAGGACGGTAAACCACTTTCTCCAGAGTGGAACAGCCTGCGGTCAACATCAAAAGAACCGCAGCGGCAGCGGTCAGCGTTTTACAGCGCATAGTGATTTGATTCCTTTTCGGGCCCGAGCAGTACGCGGCTCATATGTAATATGCCGATGATAATAGACCTTGCCCCACTTTGAAACCGGTCTGGCGGCGTTTTTGTTGTTCTCTATGACCCTGAGATCGCGAAAAAGTTTATGCAGCCAGCAGTTCTTTTGCGTTTGCAAGGGTATTGCGGGTGACTTCACTGCCGCCCAGCAGACGAGCCAGCTCCTGCAGACGCGCCCGTTTATCAAGCGGCGTCATGTGCGTTTCGGTCATTGCGCCGTCGGTCTCTTTACTGACGATGAAATGGTGGTGGCCACAGCCTGCAACCTGCGGCAGGTGCGTGACGCACATGACCTGGGTCGACTCCCCCAACTGGCGTAACAGGCGCCCAACCACCGCAGCGGTCGGGCCGCTGATCCCTACGTCAACTTCATCAAAAATAAGGGCCGGTGTTTCCATTTTACGGGCGGTGATCACCTGGATGGCCAGCGCGATACGGGACAACTCGCCGCCTGACGCCACCTTTGAAATAGGCTGTAATGGCTGGCCTGGGTTGGTGGTTACGCGGAATTCGATACGGTCCGCACCTTCCGCCGTCAGATGATGCTCTTCGAAGCGAACGTCGATGGTGAATACCCCGTGCGGCATCGCCAGAGTGTGCATGCTGTCGGTGATTTGCTGGCTCAGTTCCCGGGCGTAATGCTCGCGAATATCATGCAGCTGTTTTGCGGTCTCCAGCGCCTGCTGATGATGGGCATTAACCGCCAGCGAGAGGGTTTCCAGCGAATCGGCCTGATCGTCGAGCTGCTGCTGTTCGTCCAGCAGAGTGCGATGGTATTCCGGCAGCTCTTCTGGCGTGACGTGATGCTTGCGCGCCAGAGAGATCTGGCGGGAGATGCGCTGTTCAAGCTCGAACAAACGGTTTGGGTCGAGCTCAAGGCGTTCGCAGTAGTGGCGCAGTTCATCGCCCGCTTCTGAGACGTGGATCGCCGCCTCTTCCAGCATATCGAGGACGCCGGAGAGTTTGCTGTCCATACCCGCCAGCTCGGTCACCAGCTGGCGGACGTTATACAGCTGGCTCTGCAGGTTAACGTCTTCGCCATCTGCCAGCATATTCAGTGCGTTCTGGCTGGTAGAGAGTAGGTGGCCGCTGTTCGCCAGACGTTTGTACTCTTCGTCAATCTGTTCAAACTCGCCCGCCTGCGGGCTGAATTCGTTGAGTTCTTTGAGCTGATATGCCAGCAACTCAGCACGAGCGGCACGTTCCTGGCTTTGCTGCTGATGCTGCGCGAGTTCACGACAGCTCTGGTGCCACTGCCGATAATGCGTCGCCATCAGTTGAGTAAGTGCGTACTCACCTGCGTAGCCATCAAGCAGGGCTTTCTGCTGTTCCGGTTTGATCAGCTGCTGGTGTGCGTGCTGGCCGTGGATCTGGATGAGTAACTGACCGAGCTCGCGTAGCTGGGAAAGCGGGACGGCGGTGCCGTTGATAAAACCGCGAGAGCGCCCATCGCTGCTGATCACCCGACGAAGTAAACACTCACGTCCGTCTTCCAGCTGGTTCGCTTCCAGCCAGCGAAGGGCGGCGGGCGTATCTTTCAGGGAAAAGCGCGCGCAGAGATCGGCCCGACTCGCGCCCGCGCGCACCATGTCACCTTCCGCACGGCCGCCGAGACACAAGCCGAGGGCATCAATTGCAATGGATTTACCCGCACCGGTTTCCCCGGTGATTGCTGTCATGCCGCTGTGGAAGTCGATTTCAAGCTCACGAACAATGGCAAAGTTGCTGATGGTCAGTTGTGCCAGCATAATTGTTTTCCTGTATGAAAAACCATGACTGTGTTTTCGTACAGTATAGACTGGTTTTTTATACAGTAAAGTGCTGGATGCAAAATCAGAACAATTTTTTCGACCACCCAAGCTTGGAGCTTAATGTGTTGAAATAGCTGTAATCTTTAGGGTGGATGAGGTTCAGGTGATAATCACAGCGGCGAATCAACACATCTTCCCCTTCCTGGATTGGCAGGGCAATCTGACTGTCACAGCTGATCTCCAGATCGTTACGGCGATGCGAGAAACGCAGGCGAATCGTGCTGCTGCCGTTGATCACCAGCGGGCGGGCGGAAAGGGTATGCGGGAACATTGGCACCAGGGTGATGGCGTCCAGCGATGGCGTCAGAATCGGGCCGCCGGCGGAGAGCGAGTAGGCGGTTGAACCTGTCGGTGTGGAGATAATCAGCCCGTCAGAACGCTGGGAGAAGGCGAAGATTTCGTCAATATAGACCTCAAACTCAATCATATGCGCCACTTTTCCGGGGTGGAGAACCACCTCATTGATGGCGGTGCTGATGCGTTTCTGGCAATCCTGCTGGCAAACCTGGGCCTCCAGCAGAAAGCGTTTTTCGCTGATATAGTGGCCTTCAAGAACGTCGGCAAGCTGCTGCTGCGCGTTGTCCGGATCAAGATCGGTCAGAAAGCCGAGATTCCCGCGGTTGATACCGATCACCTTGATATCGTAGCGGGCCAGCGTACGGGCGGCACCCAGCATATTACCGTCGCCGCCAACCACTACCGCGAGATCCGCCTGCTGGCCAATTTCCGCCAGCGTGCCGGTTCGGACGCTCTTAAGCTGCAGCTCCTGCGCAATCTGCTGTTCTACCATCACGTCATAGCCTTTGGCACAGAGCCAGCGATACAACATTTCATGTGTCGTCAACGCGGTGGGGTGACGTGGATGCCCGACGATGCCAATACACCTGAAATGATTATTCATTTTCTGGAGGTCCTTGTGCCTGATGAATGATGACAATCTTTCGTGTTCCCTTGAATCCCGGAAACTGATCCCCATAATAAGCGAAGTTAGCGAAATGAATGCAGAAAAACGCGGAGAAATTCATGAGTAGTAAAGAACAGAAAACGCCTGAGGGGCAAGCCCCTGAAGAAATTATCACGGAACAGCACGATGAGGTTGAGGCCGTTGAGCCAGACGCGTCTGCTGAGCAGGTGGACCCGCGCGATGAGGTAATTGCGAATCTGGAAGCTCAGGTTGTTGAAGCGCAGAATCGCGAACGCGACGGTATACTGCGCATCAAAGCGGAGATGGAAAACCTGCGTCGTCGTACCGAGCAGGACGTTGAAAAGGCGCATAAGTTCGCGCTGGAGAAGTTCGTTAACGAGCTGCTGCCGGTGATCGATAGCCTGGATCGCGCACTCGAAGTGGCAGATAAAGCCAACCCGGACAACGCCGCGATGATCGAAGGCATTGAGCTGACGCTGAAATCGATGCTGGATGTGGTACGTAAGTTTGGTGTGGAGGTGGTTGCGGATACCAACGTGCCGCTGGATCCAAACGTTCACCAGGCGATTGCAATGGTGGAGTCTGAAGAGGTGACGGCCGGGAACGTGCTGGGCGTCATGCAGAAAGGTTACACCCTGAACGGCCGTACCATCCGTGCTGCAATGGTGACCGTGGCGAAAGCGAAAGCCTGATTCGCGGTTCGGAGCGCCGGGTGTGGTTTGGCCTCACCCGGCCTGCGTATTACTCTGAGACGCTTTCACGCAGCGGCTTCACCGGCAGAACTTTTACCTGCTTAATCATATTGTCCTGAACGTCCAGGATATCAATATCGTACTGCTCAATGCGAACGCGCGTGCCCGCCGCCGGGATCTCTTCCAGCGCTTCGAGGATCATGCCGTTCATGGTGCGCGCTTCCTCCTCCGGCAGATGCCAGTTAAAGGCTTTGTTGAGCTCGCGGATGTTGGCGCTGCCATCAATCAGCACTGAACCGTCGTTCTGCGGGGTCACTTCTTCGGCCAGCGAAGGAGACATCGAGGTGGTAAAGTCACCGACAATCTCTTCCAGAATGTCTTCAACCGTCACCAGCCCCTGGATATCGCCGTACTCATCCACCACCAGGCCGACCTTTTTCTTATTGCGCTGAAATTTTACCAGTTGCGTGCTAAGCGGCGTGCCTTCCGGGACATAGTAGATCTCATCGGCGGCGCGCAGCATGACCTCTTTGGTGAACTCTTTTTTCTCGGTCATCAGACGATAGGCCTCACGCACGCGCAGCATGCTGATGGCATCGTCCAGTGAATCGCGGTACAGCACGATGCGGCCATGTGGAGAGTGCGTGAGCTGACGAACGATAGCCTTCCAGTCGTCGTTGATATCGATGCCGACGATTTCATTGCGCGGCACCATGATGTCGTTGACGCTGACTTTTTCCAGGTCCAGCACCGACAGCAGCATGTCCTGGTTACGGCGGGAAATTTGCGAGCGGGATTCATTAACGATGGTGCGCAGCTCGTCTTTACTGAGCGCGCTGCTGATCGTGACGTCCGCTTTAATACCCAGCATCCGCATCAGCATGCGGGTGACCATATTCAGTAGCCAGACCAGCGGCATCATCAGGATCAGCATTGGCGCCAGCAGGAAGCTGCTGGGATACGCCACCTTTTCCGGATACAGGGCGGCGATGGTTTTCGGCAGAACCTCTGCGAACACCAGCACGACGAAGGTCAGTACGCCAGTGGCGATGGCGACACCGGCATTGCCGTACAGACGCATCCCGACGATGGTTCCCAGCGCGGAGGCCAGAATATTGACCAGGTTATTGCCGATAAGCACCAGGCTTATCAGACGGTCGGGCTGGCGAAGAAGTTTTTCAACACGACGCGCGGCGCGGTTACCCTGTTTCGCACGGTGACGCAGCCGATAGCGGTTCAGAGTCATCATGCCGGTTTCCGAGCCCGAGAAGTAAGCAGAGATGACCACCATGATGATCAGGGTAACGATCAGCGTGGTAGTTGAGATGTGTTCCAGGGGGAACTCCTTTATGTCTTAACCGGCAAATTGCTGAATGAAGCGGCTGCCGAAATAGGCAAGCGTCAGGATGCCCGCACCCGCTACGTTGAACCAGACTACGCGGCGACCGCGCCAGCCCTGATGATAATGACCCCACAGCAGGACAATATAGACAAACCACGCAATGATGGAGAGCACCGCTTTGTCTATATTCTCCACGCTGAAGAGATTTTTCATATAAAACAGGCCGGTGCAGAGCGTCAGCGTGAGCAGGACGACCCCGACCTGGGTGATATGGAACATTTTCCGCTCGATGACCATCAGCGGCGGCATTTCATGGTTAAACGCCAGTTTCTTGTTTTTCAGTTGATAGTCAATCCAGGCGAGCTGCATTGCGTAGAGTGCCGCAATAATCAGCGTTGCGTAGGAAAACAGCGACAGGCCGATATGCACCAGCATCCCCGGCGTGGCTTCCAGATGAGTAATAAACTCATTCGGCATGAAGGTCGCTAACGCCAGGTTGATCAGCGCAAAGGTGTAGACAATCGGCAGCAGCAACCAGCCGCGATTTTTGGACGCCACGATGGTCATCACCGTACAAATCATCAGGCTGACCAGGGAGCCGACGTTCAGTACGCTCAGGTTTTGCACGCTCCCGTCGCCCGGGATAATGCGTGATTCCAGCGCAAAGGCGTGGCTAATCAGTGCAATCACCGCCGAAAGAATAGCCATACGCCGCCAGCCGCTGTTTTTTTGCAGCAAGCCGGGGATGATCAGCGCAAGGCTGACAGAGTAGGCAACAAGGGCGAACAGTGCGAAAACAGGCATATAGGTGTCGACAGTTGTCTTAATAAGAAAGAGAAGCAGTATAACGTTACGTGACGCATGCTCCAACCGTTGCATAACAACAAAGCTGCCTTCATGTTATACTCCGGCGAAATTCTGTGTATGTGTCGCGATAGCGGCCCAACGTTTCTACCCCAGGCGAGAGACAATGTTTGATAATTTAACCGATCGTTTGTCGCGCACGCTGCGCAACATCAGCGGCCGCGGACGCCTTACCGAAGACAACATTAAGGAAACGCTGCGCGAAGTGCGCATGGCGCTGCTGGAAGCAGACGTCGCGTTGCCGGTTGTTCGTGATTTTATCAACCGCGTGAAAGAGAAAGCGGTTGGTCATGAAGTGAATAAGAGCCTGACCCCGGGTCAGGAGTTCGTCAAAATCGTCCGTAACGAACTGGTTTCGGCGATGGGCGAAGAGAACCAGATCCTTAACCTGGCAGCGCAACCGCCAGCGGTGGTGCTGATGGCCGGCCTTCAGGGGGCCGGTAAAACGACCAGCGTCGGTAAGCTCGGCAAGTTCCTGCGTGAGAAGCACAAGAAAAAAGTGCTGGTGGTTTCTGCGGACGTCTATCGCCCGGCGGCGATTAAACAGCTGGAAACCCTGGCTCAGCAGGTGGGGGTCGATTTCTTCCCGTCTGACGTGGCGCAAAAGCCTGTCGATATCGTTAACGCCGCGCTGAAAGAGGCGAAGCTGAAATTCTACGATGTGCTGCTGGTGGATACCGCCGGTCGCCTGCACGTCGATGAAGCGATGATGGATGAGATCAAACAGGTACATGCTTCTATCAATCCGGTAGAAACCCTGTTTGTGGTCGATGCGATGACCGGTCAGGATGCGGCCAATACCGCAAAAGCCTTTAACGAGGCGCTGCCGTTAACCGGTGTGGTGCTGACCAAAGTCGACGGCGACGCCCGCGGCGGTGCGGCGCTCTCCATTCGTCATATCACCGGCAAACCGATTAAATTCCTCGGCGTCGGCGAAAAAACCGAAGCGCTGGAGCCTTTCCACCCGGATCGTATTGCTTCCCGTATTCTCGGTATGGGCGACGTGCTGTCGCTGATCGAAGATATTGAGAGTAAGGTTGACCGCGCGCAAGCTGAGAAGCTGGCCAGCAAGCTGAAAAAAGGTGATGGTTTTGACCTGACCGACTTCCTTGAGCAGCTGCGTCAGATGAAAAACATGGGCGGCATGGCGAGCCTGATGGGCAAACTGCCGGGCATGGGCCAGATCCCGGACAACGTAAAAGCGCAGATGGACGATAAAGTGCTGGTGCGTATGGAAGCGATCATCAACTCAATGACCTTCAAAGAGCGCGCTAATCCGGACATCATCAAAGGTTCCCGTAAACGCCGTATTGCCGCCGGCTGCGGTATGCAGGTGCAGGACGTGAACCGCCTTCTGAAACAGTTCGACGACATGCAGCGCATGATGAAGAAAATGAAGAAAGGCGGGATGGCGAAGATGATGCGCGGCATGAAGGGCATGATGCCGCCGGGGTTCCCTGGCAGATAAATCGAGTTTCGTGCTCAGTATCAAGATGCTGATTGCATTTTCCCCAGAAATCAGTAAAATTTTCGGGCTTTTAATATGACACCCGGGCTCCGTTCCTCGATGGGGCCCGGTTGTTTTATTCACACAAGAGGATGTTATGGTAACTATTCGTTTAGCACGTCACGGCGCTAAAAAGCGTCCGTTCTACCAGGTTGTTGTAACCGACAGCCGTAATGCACGCAACGGTCGCTTCATTGAGCGCGTTGGTTTCTTCAACCCACTGGCCGCTGGCGCAGAAGAAGAAACCCGTCTGGATCTGGATCGTATCGCTCACTGGGTTGGCCAGGGCGCGACTGTATCCGATCGCGTTGCTACGCTGATCAAAGCAGCAAACAAAGCAGCTTAATCTGTCACGGTGGTCATGATGAGCAATAAAGCACCTGTTGAACCGATCGTATTGGGCAAAATGGGTTCTTGCTACGGTATCCGTGGTTGGCTCAGAGTGTTTTCCTCCACTGAAGACGCTGATAGCATTTTTAATTACCAGCCCTGGTTCATCCAGAAAGCCGGTAAGTGGGAAGAGGTCGAGCTGGAAAGCTGGCGTCACCACAATCAGGACATCATCATCAAGCTGAAAGGCATTGACGATCGTGATGCCGCGAATACTCTGACGAATTGTGAAATTGTCGTGGATTCGTCGCAGTTGCCGGAGCTTGAAGAGGGCGACTACTACTGGAAAGACCTGATGGGTTGCCAGGTGGTCACCACTGAAGGCTACAGCCTGGGGAAAGTCATCGATATGATGGAAACCGGGTCAAATGACGTTCTCGTCATCAAGGCAAACCTGAAAGATGCATTTGGCATCAAGGAGCGGTTGGTTCCGTTCCTCGATGGACAGGTTATCAAGAAAGTCGATCTCACTACTCAAACGATTGAAGTAGATTGGGATCCTGGTTTTTAATTCTCCGGATAAACGGTAAAAGACGGCGCTATGTGGATTGGCATAATTAGCCTGTTTCCTGAAATGTTCCGCGCGATTACTGATTACGGGGTAACTGGCCGGGCAGTAAAAAATGGCCTGCTGAGCATCCAGAGCTGGAGTCCTCGTGACTTTACTCATGACCGGCACCGCACCGTGGACGATCGTCCATACGGCGGCGGACCGGGGATGTTAATGATGGTGCAACCCTTACGGGACGCCATTCACACAGCAAAAGCCGCGGCAGGTGAAGGCGCGAAGGTGATTTATCTGTCACCTCAGGGACGCAAGCTTGATCAAGCAGGCGTGAGCGAACTGGCGACGAATCAAAAGCTGATTCTGGTCTGTGGTCGCTATGAAGGGATAGATGAGCGCGTAATTCAAACCGAGATTGACGAAGAATGGTCTATCGGCGATTACGTTCTCAGCGGTGGTGAGCTACCAGCGATGACGCTGATTGACTCCGTCGCCCGGTTCATTCCGGGTGTTCTGGGCCATGAAGCTTCGGCAACAGAAGATTCTTTTGCCGATGGGTTGCTGGACTGTCCACACTATACCCGACCTGAAGTGTTAGAAGGGATGGAAGTACCGGCAGTGCTGCTGTCTGGAAACCATGCTGAGATACGTCGCTGGCGTTTGAAGCAGTCGCTGGGCCGAACCTGGCTTAGAAGACCTGAACTTCTGGAAAACCTGGCTCTGACTGAAGAGCAAGCAAAGTTGCTGGCCGAGTTCAAAACTGAACACGCGCACCAGCAGCATGAACATGATGGGAATGCGTAATACGCTCCCGAATATCAGTTTACCCAGGATAAGAGATTAAATTATGAGCAACATTATTAAGCAACTTGAACAAGAGCAGATGAAGCAGGACGTACCTTCCTTCCGTCC
>JAFACP010000329.1 GCA_023425455.1 Pseudomonadota bacterium
CTCCACGACTGCCTGACCCGCGCCCTCAAGGCGGGGGCGACCATTACCGATGAGGCTTCGGCGCTGGAGTATTGCGGTTTCCACCCTGAGCTGGTTGAAGGCCGTGCGGATAACATAAAAGTGACGCGCCCGGAAGATTTACAGCTCGCGGAATTTTATCTTACCCGTTCGACTCATCAGGAGAAGGCATAATGCGAATTGGACACGGTTTTGATGTACACGCCTTTGGCGGAGAAGGCCCAATTATCATTGGCGGCGTGCGCATTCCTTATGAAAAAGGTCTGCTCGCGCATTCTGATGGCGACGTCGCGCTGCATGCCCTGACGGACGCGCTGCTCGGCGCGGCGGCGCTGGGCGATATTGGCAAACTGTTCCCGGACACCGACTCGGCCTTTAAGGGCGCTGACAGCCGCGAGCTGCTGCGCGAAGCCTGGTGCCGGATTCAGGCGAAGGGGTATCGCCTCTGTAACGTCGATGTGACCATCATCGCCCAGGTGCCGAAAATGCTGCCGCACATTCCACAGATGCGGGTGTTTATTGCCGAAGATCTGGGCTGTCATATGGATGATGTCAACGTCAAAGCCACCACGACCGAGAAACTCGGTTTTACCGGCCGGGGTGAAGGTATTGCCTGTGAAGCGGTGGCGCTGCTGGTGAAGGCGGAAAAATGACAGCGTTTGAGAATCTGACTTATCTGCACGGCAAACCGCAGGGAAATGGTCTGCTCAAGGCCAGTCCTGAAGATTTTGTCGTGGTGGAGGATCTGGGGTTTGCGCCGGATGGCGAAGGTGAACACATCCTGGTGCGTATTCTGAAAAACGGCTGCAACACCCGCTTTGTGGCCGATGCGCTGGCCCGGTTCCTCAAGATCCATGCCCGTGAAGTGAGCTTCGCCGGACAAAAAGACAAACAGGCTGTTACTGAACAGTGGCTCTGTGCCCGGGTGCCGGGCAACGGGATGCCTGATTTAAGCAAGTTTGAGCTTGAAGGCTGTAAGGTGCTGGAGTATGCCCGCCACAGACGTAAACTTCGCCTCGGGGCGCTGAAGGGCAACGCGTTTACCCTGGTGCTGCGTGAGGTGACCCGGCGGGATGACGTCGAGAAGCGGCTCAACGCTATCGTCGCACACGGCGTACCGAACTACTTTGGCGCGCAACGTTTTGGGATCGGCGAAAGCAACCTGCAGGGCGCGCTGCGCTGGGCGCAAAGCGATGCGCCGGTGCGTGACCGGAATAAACGCAGTTTTTGGTTGTCGGCGGCCCGTAGCGCGTTGTTTAATCAGATTGTTAGCGAACGGCTGAAAAAAACAGACGCGAATCAAGTTGTTGTCGGCGATGCGCTACAATTAGCGGGACGCGGGAGCTGGTTTGTGGCAACGGCCGGGGAGATGGCCGATCTGCAGTCGCGTGTTGCGGACAAGACGCTGATGATCACCGCGGCGCTGCCGGGGGCGGGCGAGTGGGGCACGCAGGGGGCTGCGCTGGCTGCGGAACAGTCTGCCGTTGCCGATGCATCGATGCTGCAATCCTTGCTGGTTCGGGAAAACGTCGACGCCGCGCGCCGCGCAATGCTGCTCTATCCGCAGCAGTTGAGCTGGAACTGGTGGGATGACGTAACCGTCGAGTTACGTTTTTGGCTGCCGGCAGGCAGTTTTGCCACCAGTGTGGTCAGGGAACTTATTAATACGTCAGGTGATTATGCGAATATTGCTGAGTAACGATGACGGGATCCATGCGCCGGGCATTCAGATGCTGGCGAAACACCTTCGTGAGTTTGCGGATGTGCAGGTCGTGGCTCCCGATCGTAACCGCAGCGGTGCGTCTAATTCGTTAACGCTGGAGTCGTCGCTTCGCACCTTTACCTTTGAGAGTGGTGATATTGCCGTGCAGATGGGCACGCCGACCGACTGCGTCTTTCTCGGTGTGAATGCGCTGATGCGTCCGCGACCCGATATTGTCGTTTCCGGGATCAATGCCGGGCCAAATCTGGGGGACGATGTGATCTACTCCGGAACCGTGGCGGCGGCAATGGAGGGGCGTCACCTGGGCTTTCCTGCACTGGCGGTCTCCCTGAACGGTCATAAACATTACGACACCGCCGCTATCGTTACCTGTTCCATTCTTCGTGGCCTTAGCCGGGAGCCGCTGCGCACCGGCCGTATTCTGAATATCAATGTTCCTGATTTGCCGCTTGATGAGATCAAAGGGATCCGCGTGACGCGCTGCGGCAGCCGTCATCCGGCCGATCAGGTGATCCCGCAGCAGGATCCGCGCGGCAATACGCTCTACTGGATTGGTCCTCCGGGAGATAAATGCGACGCCGGGCCGGGAACCGATTTCGCGGCCGTCGATGAAGGGTACGTTTCCGTCACGCCGTTGCACGTAGATTTAACCGCATATAACGCGCATGATGTGGTGTCGGACTGGCTGGATCGCGTCGGAGTGAACACGCAATGGTAAGCAAACGTGTACAAACTCTTCTGGAACAATTATGCGCTCAGGGAATTACCGATGAACGGGTGCTGGATGCACTCGCTCAGGTACCGCGCGAGAAATTTGTAGACGAGGCGTTTGAACACAAAGCCTGGGAAAATGTGGCGCTGCCTATCGGGCAGGGCCAGACCATTTCCCAGCCCTATATGGTGGCGCGTATGACGGAGCTGCTGGAGCTGACGCCGGAGTCCCGGGTGCTGGAAATTGGCACCGGGTCGGGCTATCAAACCGCGATCCTGGCTCACCTTGTTCACCATGTCTGTTCAGTTGAACGTATTAAAGGGTTACAGTGGCAGGCGCGCCGTCGCCTGAAACAACTTGATTTACATAATGTTTCGACACGTCATGGTGATGGATGGCAGGGTTGGCAGGCTCGCGCCCCGTTCGACGCCATTATTGTGACGGCTGCGCCGCCTGAGATCCCAGCCGCGCTGTTATCGCAGCTGGATGAGGGCGGCATTCTGGTTTTGCCCGTTGGCGATGAACAGCAGCTTTTGAAGCGCGTCCGTCGGCGCGGCGGCGAATTTATTATCGATACCGTGGAAGCCGTGCGCTTTGTTCCGCTCGTGAAGGGGGAACTGGCCTGATACTCGGAATTTTCCAGGGTTATTAAGGCAAATTCAGCGTATGGTGTGGCGCAAGGTTTGTGCCATCACGGTTAATTTTAAGTCACTGGTAGTTAACAGATTCCTGGGGGATAAATGAGCGCGGGAAGCCCAAAATTCACCATCAGCCGTGTTGCGGCATTATCACTGGTTTCACTCTGGCTGGCGGGCTGTACGAGTTCTAATAACGCACCCGCGCCGGTCAGCTCTGTCGGCGGAACCGGCGGGCCGGGGAACACGTCTGGCGGGATGCTGATTACGCCTCCACCTAAAATGGGCACGTCAACGACGCAACAAACGCCTCAAATTCAGCCAGTTCAGCGTTCAGTTACGCAGCCAACACAGATTCAGCCAGTCGAACAACCTGTTCAGACTCAAAATGGCCGCATAGTATATAACCGCCAGTATGGGAACATTCCGAAAGGCAGTTATACCGGCGGCAGCACCTATTCGGTTAAACGCGGCGATACGCTGTTCTATATCGCGTGGATCACCGGAAATGACTTCCGCGATCTGGCGCAACGCAATAACGTTCAGGCGCCATACGCGCTGGAAGTGGGGCAAACGCTGCAGGTCGGGAATGCCACAGGCACGCCACTTACGCCGGGCAATACGGTTTCCGCTGCGGATGTCACCGCGCAAAATAACAGCGTTAAGCCTGCACAAAAATCAGGCGCAGTGGTTGCTTCGCAACCGGTAATTACGTATTCTGAAGATTCAGGTGATCAGAGTGCTAACAAAATGTTGCCGAATAATAAAGGTACTGCGACGGTTGTCACAGCACCGGTTACGGCACCTGTGGTTAGCTCTACCGAACCGACTGCCAGCAGTATGACGTCCAGTTCGCCCATCTCAGCATGGCGCTGGCCAACTGACGGTAAGATTATCGAAAACTTCACTTCCTCCGAGGGGGGAAATAAAGGGATCGATATCGCAGGAAGTAAGGGACAGGCTATTATCGCGACCGCTGACGGGCGCGTGGTATATGCCGGTAACGCGCTGCGCGGATACGGTAATCTTATTATCATCAAACACAACGATGATTACCTGAGTGCCTACGCCCATAACGATACAATGCTGGTCCGGGAACAACAAGAAGTTAAGGCGGGGCAAAAAATCGCTACCATGGGTAGCACCGGAACCAGTTCTACACGCTTGCATTTTGAAATTCGTTACAAGGGGAAATCCGTAAACCCGCTGCAGTATTTACTGCGGCGATAATTTGACGGGGCATGCCAGCCAGGATGTCTCGTTCAGGGATCACGGGTAGGAGCCACCTTATGAGTCAGAATACGCTGAAAGTTCATGATTTAAATGAAGATGCGGAATTTGATGAGAACGGAGCAGAGGCTTTTGACGAAAAAGCCTTAGTAGAAGAGGAACCCAGTGATAACGATTTGGCTGAAGAAGAGCTGTTATCGCAGGGTGCCACACAGCGTGTACTGGACGCGACTCAGCTTTACCTTGGGGAGATTGGTTACTCCCCACTGTTAACGGCCGAAGAAGAAGTCTATTTTGCACGTCGTGCTTTGCGTGGTGATGTTGCCTCGCGCCGTCGCATGATTGAAAGTAACCTGCGTCTGGTCGTGAAAATTGCCCGTCGTTACGGAAATCGTGGTCTGGCGCTGCTGGACCTGATCGAAGAGGGTAACCTGGGCCTCATCCGCGCAGTTGAGAAGTTTGACCCGGAACGCGGGTTCCGCTTTTCAACCTACGCGACCTGGTGGATTCGTCAGACCATCGAACGGGCGATTATGAACCAAACCCGTACGATCCGCCTGCCGATTCACATCGTCAAAGAGTTGAACGTCTATCTGCGTACCGCGCGCGAGTTGTCCCATAAGCTGGACCACGAGCCAAGTGCGGAAGAGATTGCTGAACAACTCGACAAACCGGTTGATGACGTAAGCCGTATGCTGCGTCTCAACGAGCGCATTACCTCGGTTGACACCCCGCTGGGTGGCGACTCCGAAAAAGCGCTGCTGGATATCCTGGCCGATGAAAAAGACAACGGCCCGGAGGACACCACACAGGACGATGACATGAAACAGAGCATCGTCAAATGGCTGTTCGAACTGAACGCCAAACAGCGTGAAGTGCTGGCGCGACGTTTCGGTTTACTGGGGTATGAAGCTGCGACACTGGAAGATGTCGGCCGTGAAATTGGCCTGACCCGTGAACGTGTTCGTCAGATTCAGGTTGAAGGTTTACGTCGCCTGCGTGAGATCCTGCAGGGACAAGGGCTGAATATCGAAGCGCTGTTCCGCGAATAAGCCGCTTTTCCACTAAAAAGGCCAGTCTTTCGACTGGCCTTTTTCTTTGCCTGTCACACCAGGCTCTTTAAACGATAAATCCACTCCAGCGCCTGGCGCGGCGTCAGAGAATCCGGGTCAAGGTTTTCCAGCGCTTCCACGGCCGGTGACGTCTCTTCGGCTGGTGTCAGCAACGACATCTGGGTTCCGTCTATTTGCGTGGCTGCGGCGTTCGGCGAGAGGCTTTCCAGCTCGCGCAGCTTCTGTCGCGCACGCTTAATCACCTCTTTCGGCACCCCCGCCAGCGCGGCAACCGCCAGGCCATAGCTCTTGCTCGCCGCACCATCCTGCAC
>JAFACP010000218.1 GCA_023425455.1 Pseudomonadota bacterium
GCCGACGCTCAGCAGGCTGGTCAGGCTAAAGGTTGGGGCGATAAATTGCGGCATCACCAGCGACAATGTCAGTTCACTTGTGACAATGTCACCTTTAACGGCAGCGACCAGCACCCCGACCAGCAGCGTGGCGACGATGGCGTAGCGCGGAGCAAAGGCTTTGGTAACCAGCCACGCGGCCAGCATACTGCCGCAGAGCAGCAGGTTGCCTTGCAGGTTACCGAAAGCCTGCAGGCCGAAACGCAGCAATACCCCCGCCAGCATGGCGGCGGCGAGCGAGTGCGGGATCAATCTCATCAGCCGTGCAAACAGGCCGGTGACGCCGCAGAGCAGGATCAGCGCATTGGCGAAGATAAAAACGCCGATGGTTTCGCTCAGCGTCACTCCCTGCAGGCTGGTGGCCAGCAGGGCGGCACCTGGCGTAGACCAGGCGGTCAGGACCGGCGTTTTATACCACCAGGAGAGCGCCAGCGTACTTATGCCCATCCCTAAGCCAAGCGAGGTCATCCACCCGGCAATCTGCCCGGGCGTTGCCCCGGCGGCGGCGGCGGCCTGCCAGATAATCGCCGCAGAGCTGGCGTAACCCACCAGCACCGCCACAAACCCGGCCAGAATTGCGGGGAAAAGATGAGATGAACTGCGCATAAATACTCCGTTGTGCGTTATAGCGTCCGCGTAACGGTATCACTGTGCGCTATAGCGTACAAGTGGTATGCTGTCGCGCAGCAGGAGGAACCATGGAACTTACTCAACATCTGGCAACCACGCTTAAAACGTTGCGCCAGGCGCGTGGCTGGAGTCTGGCCCGACTGGCGGATGAGACCGGCGTCTCGAAAGCAATGCTCGGGCAGATCGAGCGTAATGAATCGAGCCCGACGGTCTCCACGCTGTGGAAAATTGCCACCGGGCTGAACGTACCCTTTTCGGCATTTATCACCCCGCAGGCGGAGCACCAGCCGGTGTTTGACCCGCAGCAGCAGGCGATGGTGGTAAAGCCCTTGTTTCCGTGGGACGAGACGCTCAAATTTGACCATTTCTCCATCACCCTTGCCCCCGGCGCCCTGAGCGAATCGACGCCGCACGAGGCCGGTGTGATTGAGCATGTGGTGGTCATCAGCGGCGAACTGGAGATCAACATTGACGGCGAATGGCGCACCCTGTGTGCCGATTGCGGGGTGCGTTTCGCCGGCGATAAGCCGCACGCATACCGCAACAGCAGCGGCCGGACGGTGCATTTTCACTCACTGATCCATTATCCCCGCTGAAGGGGCGTAAAACGGTTTCACTCATGCCGGGTTCTGACTACAATAGCCGCCATTTTGACCCTAACGGATAACAACGACGTATGCGCCTGCACGCCCATCATCTTGAACTTTTAAGCCCGGCCCGCGACGCGGCCATTGCCCGTGAAGCGATCCTTCACGGTGCTGACGCCGTCTACATTGGCGGTCCTGGCTTCGGTGCCCGCCATAATGCCAGCAACAGCCTCAGCGATATTGCCGGGCTGGTACCGTTCGCCCATCGTTATGGCGCGAAAGTGTTCGTGACCCTGAATACCATTCTTCATGATGATGAGCTGGAGCCGGCGCAGCGGTTGATTACCGATCTCTATCAGACCGGCGTCGATGCCCTGATCGTTCAGGATATGGGGGTGCTGGAGCTGGATATCCCGCCGATTGAGCTGCATGCCAGCACCCAGTGCGATATCCGCACCGTCGAAAAGGCGAGGTTTCTTTCCGACGTTGGCTTCTCGCAGATTGTGCTGGCGCGCGAGCTGAACCTGAACCAGATCCGCGATATTCATCAGGCGACAGATGCGACCATCGAGTTCTTCATTCACGGCGCGCTGTGCGTCGCCTATTCCGGCCAGTGCAATATCTCCCATGCTCAGACCGGACGCAGCGCCAACCGGGGCGACTGCTCCCAGGCCTGTCGTCTGCCGTATACCCTGAAAGACGATCAGGGGCGGGTGGTGGCGTTTGAAAAACACCTGCTGTCTATGAAGGACAACGACCAGACCGCCAACCTCGGCGCGCTGATCGATGCCGGGGTGCGCTCCTTCAAGATTGAAGGACGCTACAAAGACATGAGCTACGTGAAGAACATCACCGCCCATTACCGCCAGATGCTCGACGCCATCATTGACGATCGCGGCGACCTGGCGCGCGCCTCGGCTGGCCGCACCGAGCATTTCTTTATTCCGTCGACGGATAAAACCTTCCACCGTGGCAGCACCGATTACTTTGTTAACGCCCGTAAAGGCGATATCGGCGCCTTCGACTCACCGAAGTTTATCGGCCTGCCGGTGGGGGAAGTGCTGAAGGTCGGCAAAGATCATCTGGACGTTGAGGCCAGCGAGCCGCTGGCCAATGGCGACGGTCTGAACGTGATGATCAAGCGGGAGGTGGTTGGTTTTCGCGCCAACACCGTGGAAAAAACCGGGGAAAATCGCTACCGCGTCTGGCCAAATGAGATGCCAGCCGATCTCTACAAAGCGCGACCGAACGCGGCGCTCAATCGTAACCTCGACCACAACTGGCAGCAGGCGCTGCTGAAAACCTCCAGCGAACGCCGCATCGCGGTAGACATCACCCTCGAGGGTCAGCAGGATCAGCTGATCCTGACCATGGCCTGTGAAGACGGGATCAGCGTCACCCACACCCTGGACGGGCACTTTGAGGTGGCGAACAACGCGGAAAAAGCGCTGAATAGCCTGCAGGATGGCGTTGCGAAGCTTGGGCAGACCCTCTATTACGCGCGCCACATTGAGATTACGTTGCCGGATGAGCTGTTTGTCCCGAACAGCGTGCTGAATGCGTTTCGTCGGGAGACGGCGGAACGGCTGGATGCGGCGCGTCTGGCGCACTACCCGCGCGCGAGCCGTAAAGCGGAGGCCGTGCCGACGCCGGTCTATCCGGACAGCCATCTGTCATTCCTGGCGAATGTCTACAACCACAAAGCCCGCGCGTTCTATCATCGCCACGGCGTACAGCTGATTGACGCCGCGTATGAAGCGCACGAAGAGAAGGGCGATGTGCCGGTGATGATCACCAAACACTGCCTGCGCTTTGCCTTCAATCTGTGTCCGAAGCAGGCTAAAGGCAATATCAAAAGCTGGAAAGCAACGCCGATGCAGCTGGTCAACGGTGACGAGGTACTGACCCTGAAGTTTGACTGCCGTCCGTGTGAGATGCACGTCATCGGCAAGATGAAAAATCATATTCTCAGGATGCCGCAGCCGGGCAGTATTGTCGCCTCCGTCAGCCCGGAAGATCTGCTGAAGACCCTGCCAAAGCGTAAAGGCGTTTAATCAGCGAAAGTGGGTTTCAGGTTTGCGTGACTTCTGCCAGTGGTGGTGCTCGCGCAAACCTTCTGCCGACTCTTCAGCAGTGCTGCGGATTTCATCGCTGTCGGCTTCATGCCGCAGCTGATAATCGACGCTCTGTATCCACAGAAAGTCATGACCTTTACGTTCGGCCAGAAGCTGGCCGGAAAATACGGCGCTAATCAGCACCATCAATATTAATCCCTTCTTAAACATGCTTTCTCCCCTCAACAGGCAACGCTGGCTATGATGCCGGTAATTTCATCAGCTTATTATTCAGCTGTTCAAATTAGCGAAAAGGAATTGTCAGCGACTGTGGCGGGAAAATAATAAAGGGGCAATTTGCCCCTTTATTTAACCCGGCAATTGCACCAGTGAATCGTGGAGGAATGGTGAATGCCGCAGCATATTCAGAATCGGCCTGGACATTAATACAGATAAGACTCCTGCTCAGCTAACCGAATATGACAAGTCGTAATACCACTCAGCATGGGGGATTTTATCTCTCAGGAGATACTGCTCTGGCAGGCCGTTTAGCTGTTGTTGAAATTCACCGTGATAGCTTTATTGACGATCCGCTGCCCGGCATTCGCTGTCGGGGATGAAGAGAGCAAAATACAAATCTATCCATGCAAGCATTGACCGCCAGAGACTGGCGGTTTTTTTTTGCCTGCATTCGGCGAATTCAGGGTGAGGGCGTAAGACGTTGTTTACGGTACTGCGCCGGTGAAAGGTCGAAATGCAGGCGGAAGTGGTGACGCAATGAGGCCGCGTGGGCGAAGCCGGTCTGTTCAGCAATGCTGTCGATACTTAACCGGCTGTTCTCCAGATAATCTTTTGCCCGCAGCAGCCGCTCATTGAGCAGCCAGCGGGCCGGCGTTGTGCCAGTGGCATCACGGAAGCGGCGCAAAAAGGTGCGCTGGCTCATGCCTGTGCGCCGCGCCAGGGAGTCGACGCTGTGCGGGGCGGCCAGCTGCTGATGCAGAAAATCGAACAGCTGTCCCAGCCGCTGGCTCTCGCGTAGCTGCGCGACCGGGCGGCTGAGCTGCTGGGTTTGCGAACCGTCCCGGTGCGGCTGAACCACCAGCCGACGGGCGACCCGGTTGGCGGCGTCGGTTCCGTAATCCCGGCGGATCAAATGTAAACAGAGATCGATGCCTGCCGCGCTGCCGGCGGAAGTCAGAATATCGCCTTCGTCCTGATACAGCACGTCATCGACCACCCTGATGGCCGGAAAGCGGGACTTCAGCGTCTCAATATAGCGCCAGTGGGTGGTCGCGTTGCGCCCGTCGAGCAGCCCTGATGCCGCCAGTACGAAGACCCCGGAACAGATGGAAAGCAGCTGGCAGCCGCGCGCGTGCGCCTGGCGTAATGCGTCGCACAGTGCGTCCGGTACCGGGGCATCCACACCGCGCCAGCCGGGGATCACCACCAGGTCAGCGGTTGTCAGTAGCTGCAGATCGCCGTCGGCGATGATCCTGATCCCGCCGGTGGCCCGCAGTTCGCCCTGATCAACCCCGGCAACGGCGAAACGATACCAGTCATCCCCCATTTCCGGGCGCGGCAGACCAAAGATCTCCACCGCCACGCCAAACTCAAAGGTACACAACCCGTCATAGGCCAGCACCACGACCTGCGGGGAAGAGATTGTCATTTTTTTGTGGTTTTCTGGCATAAAGCGGGGCATTCATCGGCTGAGGTCAGGGATAGAGTAGTGTTAACACAAACCGCAACAATGAGGAAGAAACGTGAGCTATGTAACTGAATTTCCGGCGGCGGAGCCGCAGGAGGCGGTCGCGCATTTTCAGCGTCGTCTGAGTGTGGAGACCGACTGCGCGGATGTCCACTACGCCGTGACCCGCCAGCAGCAGGACTTTGTCCTGCTGCATGTGGTTGGCAGTGAAGAGCAGTTCGCCCGTCGTCATGTGCCTGGCGCGGTGCATCTTCCCTGGCGCCAGATAACCCGGGAGAGAATGGCGCACTGGCCTGTCGGCACGCTGTTTGTTGTCTACTGCGCCGGACCACACTGCAACGGCGCCGATCGGGCCGCACTGATACTGGCCCGGCTGGGACTGCCGGTCAAAATCATGCTCGGGGGGATGACCGGCTGGGAGGATGAGCGTTTCGCGTTTGCCCCTCATTAACGTATCTGGCGGCAGTGAAGATGAATTTTTTTCACTACCGATGAAATTTTCTCGTTTGTCGGCGGAGGCCAGCTATTACATCTTTTTTTGGATATTTAGACATCCAGAAGTCTAAAGATTCGAATGATGAATTATCACTGTGGGTGATTATCGCCGACAGACAGAGGAGATTTCCATGCAGCGACAACAAGCCCCGTACCGCGC
>JAFACP010000345.1 GCA_023425455.1 Pseudomonadota bacterium
GTACCATCGATGACGGTATTGCCAACCCTGATCGGAATGAAGAACAGGATTGATACCTTCATCAAGCCTGGCAAAGGCCTTAATGAGCATGTCATCGATCATGGGCATGGTTGGACGCTCTGAAATACTGTAGGAAATCACTTCGTTATTGAAGAGATCAATAATGGGTGAAAGGTAGAGTTTGCGTCCACTGACAGCGAATTCAGTGACATCGTTGACCCATTTTTCATTAGGCCGGCTGGCTTTGAAGTTTCGTTGCAGGACATTGTCAGCAGCACGCCCATCCAGGGACTGTAGCGTTTAACTCTTATTGCAGCTTTGAGATGAAGTGCATTCATCAGGCATTGAACCACTTTGTGGTTCAATGCTCCTCCCTCTCTTCTAAGCGCCAGTGCTACCCGCCGATAACCATAGCGGCCCAGGTTCTCATCATAGATCTCTTTGATTCTGCATTTCACTTCATCGTATTTTCCCGGGGAGCGGAGTGCTTTCAGATGATAGTAAAATGTACTCCTGGGTATCCCTGGGCTTCAGACCTTCTTCTCCATAAGCATCATAGGCTGCAACCCATAGTCTTACCTGTGTTCCGGGGACGTTAAAGCGAGCGGATGTTAAGCGGTAGCCTTCATCTGTAGTGAAATAGTGCATAACCACTTCGAGGCTCTGTTGAAAGGTGTACTTACGTCTGGACATGGGACTCTCCAATTTGAGAGTCCAACTAAATGGTTCCAGTGCATCACGAGGCTTTCTTCTTTTTCACTCATCACCCTTTTTCTGGTTCAGGCCATACTCTCGCAGCTTGTTGGCAATCGCGGTGTGCGATACGCCAAGACGTTTCGCCAGCTTGCGCGTACTCGGATAGCTGCGGTAGAGCTGCGTCAGCACCGAACGTTCGAAACGGCTGGTGATATCATCCAGTGATCCTTCCATCGCCTCTTCCCCCACCGACACTGAGCCTGCGTCGTAGTCCGGCAGCAGGATATCCTGCGCTCGCAGCTCATACCCTTCCAGCTGCGTCAGCGCACGGTAAACGGCGTTTTTCAGCTGTCGAATATTGCCAGGCCAGCCATAGCGGGTCAGCACTGTCCCCAAATCGGCGGACAGTTTCGGGCGTGGAACGCCTTGCTCATCGGCGAAGCGGGCAACGAACAGCTCCGTCAGCGGCATAATGTCCTGCGGACAATCGCGCAGCGGCGGGATGTTAAGGGTCAGGACGTTCAGGCGATAGTAGAGGTCTTCCCGGAAAACGCCCTTTTGCACCAGCTCCACCAGGTTCTTCTGGGTGGCGCAAATCACGCGCACATCCACATGCACTTCGTGGTCCTCACCCACCCGGCGGAAGGTCCCGTCATTGAGGAAACGCAGCAGCTTGGCCTGCATGCGCGGTGACATTTCGCCAATTTCGTCCAGCAGCACCGAGCCGCCGCTCGCCTGTTCGAAGAACCCTTTTTTCCCCTCCGGCGCATGACCAAACAGTTCACTCTCAACCGCATCTTCAGGGATCGAGGCGCAGTTCAGGGCCAGATACGGTTTTGCCGCCCGCGGACCGGCCATATGCACCGCCTGAGCCAGTAAATCTTTCCCGGTCCCGGTGTCACCGGTGATCAGCAGCGGTGCCGCCAGATTGGCCAGTTTGCGCGCCTGCTCAACCACGTGACGCATTTTCGGGCTGACGGCGATGATCTGGCTAAACGCCCCGACGTCCTGGCTGGAGAGATTCTGCAGCTGACGCCCCATGCGCACGGTCGAGCGCAGCATAATCACCGCGCCGGTCAGTACACGGGCATCATTCTCACCTTTCAGGTATACCGGGGTAATTTCCATCAGGAAATTTTGACCGCCTATCACCACGTGTTCGCTATGGGTGTTCTGCGGGCTGCTTTCCAGCCAGCGGATAAAGTTAAAGCCGGGGATCAGCTGTGTGGCATGGTGGTTGCGCAGCTTCTCCTGGCTCTGGGCAAACAGCTGGCAGCTGGCCGGGTTGACGCGCTCAATTTTGCTCTTCAGATCCAGTGACAGAAACGGCTCAGGCATCGCCTCAAGTAGTGCGCTAAGCGCCAGGTGTTCACGTTCGGAAGGCATCCATGCGATCGTCCGCACATCCGTAACGCCAGCGATACGGCGAATTTCCGCCATCAGGCTGCTGAAGGTATTAAATTCAATTTCGGCAAAGTTGAGGTAAATTCGCCCAATGGGATCGATCTCAATGCCACGTAAATCAATGCTACGTAAAACAAGGAGATCGAGTAACTCGCGGGTCAGACCGAGACGGTCTTCACAAAAGACTTCCAGACGCATGGGAAATTCACCGTTTTAAGCCAATAACCTTAAAATGATATGTCAGAACGCGGCAATCGGGAAGACGGCTGTCAACAAATATTGACAGCCGGGAGATAAACCGTCCTGTCTAGCCGGCCGGTTTCTTATTGAGGGTCTCTTTGAGCTGACCAATCAGTTCGCGCCGAAAATCACCCAGCCGCGGCTTATCGCCGTCAATCCACGGCAATGGACGGCATATTTCCATCGCTTTAATGCCCAGTCGGGCGGTCAATAAACCGGCCCCCAGCCCCTGCGCGGCACGTGCCGAAAGCCGGGCGGCGAGATCCTGAGACATCCAGTCCATGCCAACCTCGCGCACCAGCTCGCTGGCACCGGCAAAGGCAATATTGAGTAGCACCAGACGGAACAACCGCAGGCGGCTGTAATACCCGAGCTCAATGCCATACAGCATGGCGATGCGGTTAATCAGCCGTAGGTTTCGCCAGGCAATAAACGCCATATCCACCAGCGCCAGCGGGCTGACGGCGATCATCAGCGTGGATTCTGCGGCAGAGCGGCTGATTTCGCGTCTTGCCTGTGCGTCCAGCACCGGCTGTACCATGTGGGAATAGAGTGTCACCACCTCGCGATCGTTCTGGGTTTCATGGACCGCCGCATACCAGCGCTGCAAGGCCGGGTGCGAGTTGTCGAGCCCGGCCTGGCTGGCCAGTTTTTCACAAAATGCCCGCCCTTTCCCGGCGGCATGGCTGTGCAGGAGATCCCGCGCTTCATCACGCTCATGGGCCCGCTGGCGTAAACGCCACAGACGACGCCACTCCGTCGCCACCGAGCCGACGCCTGCGCCAACGATCAGCGCCCCGGCGACACAGCCGCCCATTGCCACCCAGTCCTGGGTTTGCCAGGCGTTCATCGCCCACTGCACGCCCTGACCAACCACGCTGACGCCAAAGATCGCCAGACCGGCCCCGACCATCTTGCGCCACAGGCTGCGTTTCGGCCGCAGGGCCGCCTCCACAACCGCTTCCGCCTGTCCCTCTTCAACAAGCGCCTCTTCCGTTAGCACCGGCGCGAAGTTATCGGCCTGTTCGCCGCTGAATGTGCGGGTGGTTTTAAACACATCCTCGCGCGCCTGTTCAAGCTGCCCGGTAAAATCAATGCGTGGCTTTAGCGGTTCCGTCATCGCAGTTTATCTCCTATTAAAAACTCCAGCGCGGCATCCAGACGGATGTGCGGCAGCGGCTGGTCAACGCTCATCGCCTGCGGGCGAAAGGCTTCAAACTGAAACCCCTGATTTTGCCAGAAAGCCGGGCCAGGCAAACGCGCAGGGACCTCTCCGGGGTAGACGGTAAGCGGAGCGCCGTCGCTCAGCCGGTGTCCGCGCAGGGCCGGGATCTTCTCGCCATTGACCTCAATCAGCCCGCTCTGTGTCGCCTGCACCGAGGCGAGCCCCAGACAGTCCATGCTGATGCCTTCAAACGCGGCGTTTTGCCACGCATCCTGCACCAGCTGCTGCAGCAGCGATACCATGCTGGCGTGTTGATCGACGGTAACATGATCGGCCTTGGTCGCGGCAAACAGCAGCTTATCGATGACCGGGGAAAAGAGACGCCGGAACAGCGTGCGCTGTCCGTAATGGAAGCTTTGCATAAGCTGCGTCAGCGCAAGACGCATATCATTAAACGCCTGCGGTCCGCTGTTAAGCGGCTGCAGGCAGTCCACCAGCACGATCTGGCGATCGAAGCGTAAAAAGTGATTTTTATAAAACCCCTTCACCACCTTTTCGCAGTAATAATTGTAGCGCTCGCGCAACATCCCGGCGTTGGTGTGTTTATCCGCCTGAGCAAGCTTAGACTCGCCAGCGGCATCGACATCCGGCCACGGGAAGAACTGCAGCGCAGGGGCGCCGGCCAGATCTCCCGGCAGCACAAAGCGCCCGGGCTGAATAAAGTGCAGCCCCTGCTGTTTGCATTGGTGCAAATAGTCGGTCCAGGCTTCGGCAATGCGCGCCAGACGGTTTTCATCGGCCGGAGCCAGCGGGTCAAGCCCCTCACACAGCTGGCGCCACGTTGCCGACCACTCCTCCCGGTGACCCTGTAACAACCCGGTCATTTGCCGTGACCAGCTCAGGTAATCCTGCGCCAGCATGGGCAAATCGAGCAGCCACTCCCCCGGATAATCGACGATCTCAAGGTACAGCGTGGAGGTGTCTTTGAAGTGGCGCATCAGCGATTCACTTGATCGAAAGCGCAATGCGAGGCGGATCTCACTCACGCCCCGCGTCGGCGTCGGCCAGCCCGGAGGTTCACCGTACAGCTGCGCCAGACCTTCGTCATAGGTG
>JAFACP010000348.1 GCA_023425455.1 Pseudomonadota bacterium
AATTTACCATTAAGCATCCTGGTAAAAAGCAAGTCTATTCCAGCAGAACCCGCGCTGGAATTAGGGCTCGATACCTCACGCCCTATTATGTACGTTTTGCCTTATAACTCTAAGGCCGATCTCCTGACGCTTCGCGCCCAGTGTCTGGCGCATGATTTACCCGACCCGCTCGAACCGCTGGAGATCGACGGCACCCTGCTGCCGCGCTATGTGTTTATCCACGGCGGGCCGCGCGTGTTTACCTATTACACGCCGAAAGAGGAGTCCATTAAGCTGTTCCACGACTACCTCGATCTGCACCGCAGCCATCCCGACCTGGATGTGCAAATGGTGCCGGTTTCGGTGATGTTTGGACGCCGACCGGGCCGTGAGAAAGGGGAAGAAAACCCGCCGCTGCGCATGCTTAACGGCATCCAGAAGTTCTTCGCGGTGTCATGGCTTGGACGCGACAGCTTCGTACGCTTCTCCCCTTCCGTCTCGCTGCGCCGCATGGCCGACGAGCATGGAACCGACAAAATCATCGCGCAAAAACTGGCGCGCGTGGCGCGTATGCACTTTGCGCGTCAGCGCCTGGCCGCCGTCGGCCCGCGTCTCCCGGCGCGTCAGGATCTGTTCAACAAGCTGCTGGCGTCGAAAGCGATTGCCCGCGCCGTTGAAGACGAAGCGCGCAGCAAAAAGATTTCGCATGAGAAAGCGCAGCAGAACGCCATCGCCCTGATGGAAGAGATCGCCGCCAACTTCTCCTACGAGATGATTCGCCTGTCTGACCGTATCCTCGGCTTCACCTGGAACCGGCTCTATCAGGGCATCAACGTGCATAACGCTGAACGCGTCCGGCAACTGGCTCACGACGGTCATGAGATTGTCTATGTCCCCTGCCACCGCAGCCACATGGACTACCTGCTGCTCTCCTACGTGCTGTATCACCAGGGGCTGGTGCCGCCGCACATTGCGGCCGGTATCAACCTGAACTTCTGGCCAGCAGGCCCGATTTTCCGCCGTCTGGGCGCCTTCTTTATTCGCCGTACGTTTAAGGGCAACAAGCTCTACTCCACCGTATTCCGTGAGTATCTTGGCGAGCTGTTCAGCCGTGGCTACTCCGTTGAGTACTTCGTGGAAGGCGGGCGTTCCCGTACCGGGCGTCTGCTCGACCCGAAAACCGGCACCCTGTCGATGACCATCCAGGCGATGCTGCGCGGCGGAACCCGTCCTATTACGCTGGTGCCGATTTACATCGGTTACGAACACGTGATGGAGGTCGGCACCTACGCGAAAGAGCTGCGCGGTGCGACCAAAGAGAAAGAGAGCCTGCCGCAGATGCTACGCGGCCTGAGCAAGTTGCGTAATCTTGGTCAGGGCTACGTCAACTTCGGCGAACCGATGCCGCTCATGAACTACCTGAACCACCATGTTCCGGAATGGCGCGAGTCTATCGATCCGATTGAAGCGGTGCGTCCGGCGTGGCTGACGCCAACCGTGAACGGTATTGCCGCCGAACTGATGGTGCGTATCAACAATGCCGGTGCGGCTAACGCCATGAACCTGTGCTGCACGGCGCTGTTGGCCTCCCGCCAGCGTTCACTGACTCGCGAACAGCTGACCGAACAGCTCGACTGTTACCTGAACATCATGCGTGATGCGCCGTACTCCGTCGATGCGACCGTTCCGTCTGCCACGGCCAGTGAACTGATCGACCACGCGCTGCAGATGAACAAGTTCGAAGTCGAGAAAGATACCATTGGCGACATCATCATTCTGCCGCGTGAGCAGGCGGTACTGATGACCTACTATCGCAATAATATCGCGCATATGCTGATGCTGCCGTCGCTGATGGCGGCGATCATTACTCAGCATCGTCGCATTTCTCGCGCCGAACTGCTGCGCCATGTGGAAGCCATCTACCCGATGCTGAAAGCGGAGCTTTTCCTGCGCTGGAGCAAAGATGAACTGGCGACCGAGCTTGATAAGCTGACGGATGCGCTGTGTCGCCAGGGGCTGCTGACGCTCAGCAACGACGAGCTGCACATCAATCCTTCACGCTCCCGTACGCTGCAGCTGCTGGCCGCAGGTGCGCGTGAAACGCTGCAGCGCTATGCCATCACCTTCTGGCTGCTGAGTGCGAACCCGTCGATCAACCGCGGAACCCTTGAAAAAGAGAGCCGTACGCTGGCACAGCGTCTGTCGGTTCTGCACGGCATCAACGCGCCGGAGTTCTTCGATAAAGCCGTTTTCAGCTCGCTGGTGCTGACCCTGCGTGACGAAGGATTCATCAGCGACACCGGCGATGCCGAGCCGGAAGAGACGATGAAGGTTTACCTGATGCTGGCTGACCTTATCACCCCGGATGTACGCCTGACGATTGAGAGTGCGACTCAGGGTGAGTAATACCCGCTGAACCGGGAGACAGAGACAAAACGGCAGCCATTCGGCTGCCGTTTCTTTTACATGGCGTAACTCATCGCCAGCCCTAAAAACAGCACCAGGCCGACGTAGTTATTATTCATAAACGCCTTAAAGCAGGCCTCGCGCTCGCGCCTGGCGATCAGCTTTTGCTGCCAGGCAAACAGCAGTCCCGCCACCAGCACCGACCAGTAGAACGCCCAGTGAAGCGTGTTGAGGTAGCCAATCAGCACCATCAACGCCAGCACCGCAGCCTGCAGAATGCCGATAATCAGCTTGTCCTGACGACCAAACAGAATCGCGGTCGATTTGACGCCAATTTTCAGGTCATCGTCACGATCCACCATGGCGTATTGCGTATCGTAGGCTACCGCCCACAGGATATTGGCCATGAACATCAGCCAGCAGCTGAGCGGAACGGACTCACTTACGGCCGCAAACGCCATCGGGATCGACCAGCCGAACGCCGCGCCCAGTACCACCTGCGGCAGATGGGTGTAGCGCTTCATAAACGGATAAACCCAGGCCAGCGCCAGCGCCGCGACGGAGAGCAAAATGGTCATGGTATTGAGGGTTAACACCAGCAGGAAGGAGAGCAGCACCAGCACCACAAACAGCGTTCGCGCCTCATTCTCCGTCACTTGCCCACTGGGTAACGGGCGATTGGCGGTGCGCTTAACATGCCCGTCAAATTTGCGGTCAGCGTAGTCATTCACCACGCAGCCTGCCGCGCGCATCAGCCAGACGCCGGCCACAAAAACCGCCAGGATCCACAGCGGCGGCACACCCGGAGTCGCAACCCACAGCGCCCACAGCGTCGGCCACAGCAGCAATAACGCGCCAATCGGTTTATCTGTTCGCATTAAGCGGTGATAGGCCAGCAGCTTGTTCTGCGTCAGACTCCACTCCATTTTCTCTTCCTCTCAGTACAACGGCGATGCCGGTAAAAAAAGCTCCGTCAGTATTAACGGCTTGCCACTCAGGCGAAGGCGGGAACGGCGCCCCCACAGTTCAGCATCGCGACCAATTTCAATAAAATCACGGGTCAGCTCAGACGAGGTAAAAAGATACCGCCCCAGCGGCGTTTTCCCCAGTGTCTGTAGCGCCAGCTCCGGCCCGGAGAGTGTGGATTCAGGCGCAACCGTGCGGCCGGCAAGCCACGGCTCACCGTCTGCGCACAGTAAAATTTCCCGCAGCCAGTAGCGCGCTTCCTGCGGCAGGAGCGGCAGTTCACTGGCGATCGCGGATGGTGAGACAAACTTTTCCTCAATCAGGGTTACCGTGACCGTTTTACCCTGTTGCTCAAAACGTTTAGTCATGGAATCTTCCAGCAGCAACCAGTCCAGTTGGGCGGGTTCAAGCGCCGGAATGTGCTCGAAATAGCGCAGCGCACGCAGTTGCGTTAGCGCAGGGTGTGACATGCCAGACTCTCCGATACATAACGTAATGGCATTGTATCGCAGAAAAGCGGATTGAGGGCGGCCAAACGTTATTT
>JAFACP010000413.1 GCA_023425455.1 Pseudomonadota bacterium
CCCGCCTTTTTGTCTTTCAAGGTGGGTCCAGCCACGCACAAGCCGCGTTGCCAGATGGCGCAGCTGCGCCAGCTCAACCTGCAATTTACCTTCGTGGGTACGCGCACGCTGAGCAAAAATATCTAAAATTAGCCCCGTGCGATCGATCACACGGCATTCGCAAAGACGCTCAAGGTTACGTTCCTGAGCCGGAGACAGCGCATGATCGAACAACACGACTGACGCACCGGTTGCTTTTACGGCATCCGCAATTTCAACTGCTTTACCTTCACCAACAAAATACTTTGGGTGCGGCGCTTTACGGCTACCGGTAATCACCTGCATTGCGTCGACACCGGCGGAAGAGACCAGAGATTCAAACTCCTGGAGATCTTCCATATCTTTGTCTTGCGAAAAATAGATGTGTACCAGCACCGCCTGCTCACCGGCATCATAACGGTCAAACAAGCGTAAAATCCTCAAAAAAAATCAGCGGGGAACGCAGGATCCCTGGCTCCCCGAGTGGATAACAGCACAAAACCTTATTCGGTATCTTCGCTGTCCTGCGCAGGTGCAGAAGAACCCTGCGCGTTGCTGCCATGATGGTAGTTACTGCCAGTGCCGCCGCCAGCGTTATTGCTGTGATGAGATACCGGACGGGACGGAACAACAGTAGAGATCGCGTGCTTGTAGACCATCTGGCTGACCGTGTTTTTCAACAGGATCACGAACTGATCGAAAGATTCAATCTGACCTTGCAGCTTAATACCATTCACCAAATAAATAGAAACTGGAACACGTTCCCGACGCAATGCGTTCAGGAACGGATCTTGTAAAGATTGCCCCTTAGCCATTCTATCTTTTCCTTATATGCTTGTTTTGTACTTAGAACCTTGCGATTCTGAAAAATTGCGCACGATACGGCTTAATTGTACACATTCAGTGAGCGATATCACCAACAACCTGAATGACTTCGTTTAGCGCCTGTTGCGGTTTTTCACTGTCTAACCAGTGAACTCCCTCCCAACCGCGTAACCAGGTTATCTGGCGCTTCGCTAACTGTCTCGTGGCGCAAACACCTCGATAAACCATTTCATCGTATGAAATCTCACCTTCAAGATACGACCACATCTGGCGGTATCCCACACAACGAATGGAAGGCATATCCGTATGCAAATCTCCACGGGCAAAAAGCGCCCGCACTTCTGCTTCAAAATCTGAAGCTAACATCTGATGAAAACGCTGCTCAATTCGTTGATGGAGCAGTTCACGGCTCGCCGGGGCGATGGCGAACTGATGCACCTGATACGGCAGAGCGTCTCCTGACGTTTGCGTCAGTTCCGTTAAAGTTTTACCCGAAATGAAAAAAACTTCCAGTGCCCGGGAAAGCCTTTGCGGATCATTTGGATGGATCCGTGCTGCGGCAACCGGGTCAATCTCCTCCAGTTGCTTATGCAAAACGCCCCAGCCTTGCTCTGCCGCCTGCTGCTCAATCTTTGCTCTGACCTCGGGGTCGGCGGAGGGTAAAGGAGATAATCCCTCCAGCAGCGCCTTAAAGTAGAGCATGGTTCCGCCCACCAGCAGCGGTATACGTCCCGCCGCCGTTATCCCGGCCATCTCAGCGAGTGCATCGCGGCGAAAATCCGCAGCGGAATATGCCTGAGCCGGGTCGAGAATATCCAGTAAACGATGCGGCGCCGCACGCAGCTCTTCTGCGTCCGGCTTCGCCGTGCCGATGTCCATTCCCCGATAGATGAGGGCTGAATCAACGCTAATCAACTCTACTGGCAAAACTTTACGTAACTCAATGGCTAATGCCGTTTTGCCTGAGGCCGTTGGGCCCATCAAAAAAATCGCCTTAGGCAGGCGCGCCTTACTTACGTCAGTCATGTTTCAGGGCGGTCATCGCCATTTGTAAATCAACAGGTTGTAATAAACCCCCTGGCGGCATCTTTACCAGATGCGGGCAAAGGCGTTCAACCTCCGCCAGCACGGTAATAGCCTGCGCCATATTCCACGGATTGTGCTCGCTCGCCAGATGACGGGCGATCCACTGCGCGGTATTGGCGGCATCAAACGTTGTCTGTTGCGCCAGGTAGCCTATCAGTTCAGGAATCAAGTTTTGTAAATTTTGTTGGCGTAAGGGTAAAGGCACCGCGCGAATCGTCACATGCTGAGCGTCCAGTACGATGTCTATCCCCATTTGGCCAAGTTGCGCCTGCAGACGCCCCAGCACTCCGGCCTCTTCAGTAGAGACTTTTAAGCGCACCGGGATCAGCAGCGGCTGCGCGCAGGCCGCATTTTCTCCGGGTGTCAGTTGCACCTGTTTCAGCCAGCGTTCAGCGACCGGCAGGGCCAACAGCGCCAGCTTTCCCTCTCGTTCAAGCAGGGCCATATCCGGGGCAATGATGGTCAGCACCCGGCCAAAGCTCTGGCTATGTCCCTCCAGCGAAGGGGCTGGCGTTGTGGTGGGGACGGTACGTTCGACCTCTGGCGTGTCCAGCAGCTTACGGTATAGCGCCCCCTGCTGCTTCTGGTAGCCTGGCTGGGCGTTGGGATAATTTGCCCCCGTCGGTCGCGGCGCGCTGCCTGCCGATGAAAAACGCGGTGCTGCGGGTTCACGCGCCGCCGCCGGTTCGGCAAAAAGGTTGCGCCCCGCCGCCACGCGGTTTTCCGGCAGCGTGCGCACCGGCAATGTCTCTTTTTCCAGAGCAAGCTCAGGTTCAGCCTGCTGCTGCAATACGCTCACCACTCCCTGATAGATGAAGTCGTGCACCAGCCGCGACTGGTGAAAACGGACTTCGTGCTTGGCCGGATGCACGTTGACATCGACCTGGTGCGGGTCAATGTCCAGATAGAGCACAAACGCGGGCTGCTGATCGGCGCCGAGCTTGTCTTCGCAGGCCTGACGAATGGCGTGGTTTATCAGGCGATCGCGCATCATGCGTCCGTTCACGTAGCAGTACTGGATCTCAGCAAATGCATTGCCCGCCGCGTGAGGATCGGCCACCCAGCCGCGCAGCGCCAGGTCGCCATGCTGCCACTCGATCGCCAGCGCGTGTTCCAGGAAAGGTGTGCCGCAAATCGCCCCCAGCCGGCGCTCTTTTTGTCCGCCTTCCGCCACCGCGCGATACTGGCGCATCACCTTTCCGTTATGACTCAGATTGATGGTGACATCAAAACGCGCGAGCGCGATACGCCGAATGATCTCGTCGATATGACCAAACTCGGTCTTCTCTGTGCGCATAAATTTACGCCGGGCCGGCGTATTGTAGAACAGATCCAGCACTTCCAGCGTCGTACCGACAGGATGCGCGGCAGGTTTGACGGTCACATCCATATCACGCCCTTCAGCGTAGGCTTGCCAGGCTTCCTGCTGTTCAGCGGTGCGGGATGTCAACGTCAGACGGGCAACAGAACTGATACTGGCCAGCGCTTCACCGCGAAAACCGAGGCTGATAATGGCCTCCAGATCGTCGAGCGAGGCAATTTTACTGGTGGCGTGACGCGCCAGCGCCAGCGCCAGCTCATCTTTTTTGATCCCACAGCCGTTGTCCCGGATGCGGATAAGTTTCGCGCCGCCGCGCTCGATATCAATGTCGATGCGGGTTGCGCCCGCATCGAGGCTGTTTTCCACCAGCTCTTTCACCACCGATGCAGGACGCTCCACCACCTCACCGGCGGCGATTTGGTTCGCGAGCTGCGGCGGTAGAACCTGAATCGGCATGTCTTCTCCTTAGTTGGTCGCGGTGATCTCAGCTAACTGCGCCGCGCTGGCCGTCTGACCTGCGCCACCCTGCGGTGCGGACTGCAGAGGGTGTGTCTCAAAGTATTTACGCAGGCCGTTATAGATAGCACTGGCAATTTGCTGCTGGTAGCTGTCGCTCGCCAGTAACCGCTCTTCGCCGTTGTTGCTGATAAAACCGGTCTCGACCAGAATGGACGGTATATCCGGAGAGCGTAATACCCCGAGGCTTGCATGTTCGGGACGGCGTTTATGCAACGCCCCGATGCTTTGCAGCTGGTTTAATACGTTGCTGGCGACATCATACCCGACGCGCTGGGAATGACCGAACTGTAAATCCAGCACCGCCTGGCTCAGATACGGGTCAGCCTGGCTGTTTGCCAGCACATCGCCTGCGCCGCCCAGCAGTTCGGACTGCTTCTCATGCTCCTCGAGCCAGTTAGCCATCTCACTGTTGGCGCGACGGTTAGACAGCACCCATACCGACGCGCCCGTGGCGTTACGGTTCGGGGCGGCATCCGCATGAATGGAGACCAGGAAGTTAGCATTTTGCTTACGCGCCACGTCTGAGCGCCCCATCACCGAGATAAAGTAATCGCCATCGCGGGTCATGACGCCTTTAAACATCGGGTCGTCGTTGAGCAACGTCCGCAGCTTGCGGGCAATGGCAATAGTGACATTTTTTTCCCGGGTCCCGCCCGGGCCTATCGCGCCGGGATCCTGCCCGCCGTGCCCGGCATCAATCGCAATGATCACCTTGTCACCGCTTACCGTACGGCGCGCGCTGGCCGCCGGACGGGTCACGTTATTACTGCTGGTGACGCTGGTGATGCGGTCACTGCCCGATTTAAACGGATTGCGTGCCGGGTCCGACGAACGCGGGGTGTAGACGGGAGCCTCCACGCGCTTTGCCACTACGGGAGCAGGCGGCGGCGGAGGCGGCACATCGGCGTTGATGGTAAAGACCACGGTATAACTGGCGCCGTTTTGCTGCTTGACGGCCTTCGTTTTGCCCTTTTCGGTCAAATCGACCACCAGACGCAGCGACTGTGCATCTTTCGGCGTTCCCGAGCGGATGCTTTTCACCAGATTGTTGCCGCTGAACTGTAGCGGTAAGCCCTGAATAACGCCGGTCTGTTTGATATCCAGCGCCACGCTGCGGCTGTCCGGCTGTGAGAAGGCATACTCAGGATCGCCCACAAAGCTGAACGTGATCCGGGCCTGGCGGTCTCCGTTCGAGACCTGAATATCTGAGAGATTGGCCGCCCCGGCGTGCGCGCACAGCAACACCGTAGCAGCCAACAACCAACCTTTAACGCGATTAATCATCCCGTTATCCCTTCATTCAACTGGCGAAGCGCGCCAGTAAGGAACGGCCCGATGAGGAAACTGCACTGATGCGTGCCTCACGCCCTTGTGCCTGGTAATCTAAGTGTATTTCGACATCCGGGTCAGGCAGTACACCCGCACCTTGTTGCGGCCACTCCACCAGGCAGATGGCATCGTTGGCAAAGTAATCGCGGATCCCCATAAATTCCAGCTCCTCCGGGTCCGCAAGACGGTATAAATCGAAGTGGTACACCATTACATTGTCCAGCGTATACGGTTCAACCAGGGTATAGGTCGGGCTTTTCACGTTCCCGTTATGGCCTAACGCCTGCAGGAAGCCGCGGCTGAAGGTGGTCTTACCCGCGCCTAAATCACCGTACAGATAAATGACGGTTGCCCCCCGGCAGGCCTGCGCCATGCGCTTACCGAGTTCTAAAGTGGCTTGTTCATCAGGTAAAGGGATCACTTTATTAGTCATTTTCTACGTCAATCACATCCGGGTTAACAACACGCCTCAGCGTGCAAAAAAGATCGCTGGCCAGCATACCGCGCGTGCCAGACTGCGCCGCGAGTTTGTCCGCCGCCGCGCCATGGGCCACGCAGCCGGCACAGGCTGCATCATAAAGGGGAAGTTTCTGTCCGAGCAATGCGCCGATGATACCGGAAAGCACATCGCCCATGCCGCCGCTCGCCATGCCCGCGTTACCGGCATCGATAATGCCCTGTGCGTCATCGCAGGCCACCACGGTCCCCGCCCCTTTCAGAACTGCAACACCGCCGTAACGTTTTACCAGACGCCGGGCAGAAAGTAAGCGGTCGCTTTCAATTTCTGCAACGCTGCAGTTAAGCAGCCGCGCGGCTTCGCCGGGGTGTGGCGTCAGAATGCGATTGTGACGTTTATCCGGATTGATTGCCAGAAGGTTCAGCGCGTCAGCGTCCCACAGCATCGGTTTACGAAAATTCTCGACCTTTTGCAGAGCTTGTTTACCCCAGCTCTGCTGCCCAAGCCCCGGGCCAATCACCACCACATCGGCCCAGGCAAGACCCTCGTCCAGCGTCTGCGGCGTAAGCTCATGCACCATTAACTCCGGACGCGCGGTAATGATGGGGGCGATATTTTCGCCGCGCGTCAGCACCCGCACCAGGCCCGCACCGCTGCGAAGCGCCGCCTCGCCCGCCAGGCGAATGGCCCCCGCCGTGCCATGATCTCCGCCAATCACGACCAGCTTGCCGTGGTCGCCTTTATGTGACGCAGGACGACGCGGCGGTAGCCATTGCGCAAGCTGTGCGGCGTCAAAGCGCGCCAGATGCGTCTCCTGCCCGGCGAGCCAGGCATCGAGTCCCAGCGCGTGCAGGTGTAACACCCCGACCACATCGCGCGCTTTCCCGGTGAGCAGCCCAGGCTTCAGGGCAATAAACGTTACGGTCTGAGCGGCCCGGATCACCGCCCCCGGCGTGGCGCCGGTTTCGGCAATAAGGCCAGAGGGAATATCCAGCGCCAGAACCGGCGCAGAGTGCGCGTTGGCCCGTTCAATCAGCGTGGACATACCTTCACGCGGCGCGGCGCGCAAGCCGGTCCCCAGCAGGGCATCGACAATCAGATCGCCCGCTTCAGGCCAGGCGATATCCACAGAATGAATCACCCCGCCGGCGTTCAGCCAGGCGGCCTGCGCCGCACGTGCTTCATCAGGCAAGGGGTTATTCCCCTCCAGCGCCAGCAGGGTAACCTCAATCCCCGCCGCCGCCGCCAGGCGGGCAACAACATAGCCATCTCCGCCGTTATTGCCTGGTCCGCACAAAATAAGCCAGTGCGAAGCGTTTGGGTATGCGGCTCTGGCCACGTTGAATGCCGCTTCGCCAGCGCGTTGCATCAGTTCAAACAGGGTGAGGCCGAGGCTATCTGCCGCCTCTTTTTCGGCACGCCGGAGGTCATCCGCATGCCAGATGGAATGTGGTATACTTGCGGGGTTTTTCTTCACTGTATGGTCCGTCATGTCACAGCCCCTCGATCTCAATCAGTTAGCGCAAAAGATAAAACAGTGGGGTGCTGAGCTGGGCTTCCAGAAGGTGGGTATCACCGATACCGACCTCTCCGCCAGCGAGCCGAAACTACAGGCATGGCTGGACAAGCAGTACCACGGCGAAATGGCGTGGATGGCGCGTCATGGCATGATGCGCGCGCGTCCACACGAACTATTGCCGGGCACATTACGCGTCATCAGCGTACGCATGAACTACCTGCCTGCCAACGCGGCGTTTGCGCGCACGCTGAAAAACCCCTCTCTCGGGTACGTCAGCCGCTATGCCCTGGGGCGTGATTATCATAAGCTGTTACGTAACCGACTCAAAAAACTTGGGGAAACTATTCAGCAGCACTGTGCTTCGCTGAATTTTAGACCGTTTGTCGACTCTGCGCCTGTTCTTGAGCGCCCGATTGCCGAAAAAGCCGGGCTTGGCTGGACAGGTAAGCACTCACTTATCCTCAGCCGTGACGCAGGCTCCTTCTTTTTCCTCGGCGAACTGCTGATCGATTTACCGCTGCCGGTCGATGGGCCCGTTGAAGAAGGCTGCGGACGCTGCGTAGCCTGTATGACCATCTGTCCGACGGGGGCAATCGTTGAGCCTTATACCGTCGACGCGCGCCGCTGTATCTCATACCTGACTATCGAACTGGAAGGTGCGATCCCGGAAGCCTTCCGTCCGCTGATCGGCAACCGGATCTACGGCTGCGACGATTGCCAGCTGATCTGCCCGTGGAATCGCTATTCGCAGCTGACGGATGAAGAGGACTTTAGCCCCCGCAAAGCGCTACATGCGCCGCCGCTTATTGAGCTGTTCGCCTGGAGCGAAGCCTGGTTTCTGAAAGTGACAGAGGGCTCCGCCATCCGTCGTATCGGGCACCTGCGCTGGCTGCGAAACGTCGCCGTCGCGCTCGGCAATGCGCCGTGGGATGACGCCAATATTCGGGCTCTTGAAAGTCGCAGAGGTGAGCACCCACTTCTCGATGAGCATATAGAGTGGGCGATTGCGCAGCAAATAGAGAAACGAAATGCCTGCGTGGTTGAGGTGCAGTTACCGCAAAAACAGCGACTGGTGAGAGTGATTGAAAAAGGGTTGCCGCGGGATGCCTGATATATTCACAGCCTGTGCATAAAAACAAAAACTCAGGAACCATAAGGGCTGGCAAACAGGTCAAGTGATCTCAATAACATTTTGAAATCAAATTTTATTGATAAAATTCAATGAATTACGATAATATAATTCACCCTGCGAAGTTTTTACCTCGTTCAGGTAAAGCACCGCTTCTGTGGATAACTCTGTTTACAAGAGTATTTCAGACAGACGAAAAAAGGCCCCAACGAACGATTTCGCTGTGGATATTCCGGAGATAAAGAAGAATTTGGAGCGGGAAACGAGACTCGAACTCGCGACCCCGACCTTGGCAAGGTCGTGCTCTACCAACTGAGCTATTCCCGCTTGGGTGGTCCGTGCTGTAAAAGCACTTTCAAATTTTGGAGCGGGAAACGAGACTCGAACTCGCGACCCCGACCTTGGCAAGGTCGTGCTCTACCAACTGAGCTATTCCCGCAAATCTGTACTGCTTTTGTTGCTGCCGTAACGCGTAATTCTCTGTCGTTACGGGA
>JAFACP010000450.1 GCA_023425455.1 Pseudomonadota bacterium
ATTTCACGTCGCGAGCTGTGGCAGATGGTTCATGAGCTGGCGGGCGACGGGATGCTGATCCTCTGGAGCACCTCTTACCTTGATGAGGCAGAGCAGTGTCGCGATGTGCTGCTGCTGAACGAAGGCAAATTGCTCTATCAGGGGGAACCCACAACCCTGACCCAAAGCATGGCCGGGCGCAGTTTCTTGCTTCATAGCCCGCAGGAGTCCAACCGCAAGCTCCTGCAGAGAGTGCTGAAGCTGCCGCAGGTCAGCGACGGCACCATCCAGGGGCGCTCGGTGCGGCTGATCCTGCAACGCGAGGCCACGGTAGAGGATATCCGCCATGCCCGGGGGATGCCCGACATTGAAATCGCGGAGACCGCCCCACGCTTTGAAGATGCGTTTATCGATCTGCTGGGCGGTGCGGGGACATCCGAGTCGCCGCTGGCGGCTATCCTGCATACGGTCGAAGGAACGGCCGGTGAGACGGTGATTGAAGCGCAATCCCTAACCAAAAAATTTGGCGATTTTGCCGCCACCGATAACGTCAATTTTGCGGTCAAACGCGGAGAGATTTTTGGCCTGCTTGGGCCTAACGGCGCCGGGAAATCCACCACCTTCAAAATGATGTGCGGCCTGCTGGTGCCGACCGCCGGCAGCGCGCTGGTGCTAAATATGGATCTCAAAGTCAGCTCCGGAAAAGCGCGCCAGCATCTGGGCTATATGGCGCAGAAATTCTCCCTGTACGGCAACCTGACGGTGGAGCAGAATTTACGCTTCTTCTCGGGCGTCTATGGCCTGCGCGGTCGGGCGCAGCAGGAGAAAATCAGCCGTATGTGCGACGCCTTTGGGCTGACCAGCATCGCCAGCCACGCCACCGACGAGCTGCCCCTTGGTTTCAAACAGCGCCTGGCGCTGGCCTGCTCGCTGATGCATGAGCCCGATATCCTGTTTCTTGATGAACCTACCTCGGGCGTCGACCCCCTGACCCGCCGTGAGTTCTGGCTGCACATCAACAGTATGGTGGAGAAGGGAGTGACGGTGATGGTGACCACTCACTTTATGGATGAAGCCGAATACTGCGACCGTATCGGGCTGGTGTATCGCGGCAAGCTGATTGCGCACGGGACGCCGGATGCGCTAAAAGCGCAGGCGGCTGATGAGGCGCAGCCGGACCCGACCATGGAACAGGCGTTTATTACGCTTATTCACGACTGGGACAAGGAGCATAGCAGTGAGTCTTAATTCGATCTCATGGCGCAGAGTGCGCGCGTTATGCATCAAAGAGACACGTCAGATTGTGCGCGACCCCAGCAGCTGGCTGATTGCGGTGGTGATCCCGCTGCTGCTGCTGTTTATCTTTGGCTACGGGATCAACCTTGACTCGAGTAAGCTGCGGGTCGGCATTCTGCTGGAGCAGCACAGTGAAGAGGCGCTGGACTTTACCCATGCGATGACCGGCTCGCCCTATATCGACGCCACCATCAGCGACGATCGTCAGGCGCTGATCCAGAAGATGCAGGCCGGGAAAATACGCGGTCTGGTGGTGATCCCCGTCGATTTCGCGGCCAACATGGCGCGGGCCGGAGCGGACGCCCCCATCCAGGTGATCACCGACGGCAGCGAACCCAATACCGCCAATTTTGTCCAGGGCTACGTCGAGGGGATCTGGCAACTGTGGCAGATGCAGCGTGCTGAAGATCGCGGGGAGACGTTCGAACCGCTGATCGACGTGCAGACCCGCTACTGGTTTAACCCCGCCGCCATCAGCCAGCATTTTATTATTCCGGGGGCGGTGACCATTATCATGACGGTGATTGGCGCCATTTTGACCTCGCTGGTGATCGCCCGCGAGTGGGAGCGCGGCACCATGGAGGCTCTGCTCTCCACCGAAGTCACACGGGCAGAACTGCTGCTTTGCAAACTGATCCCCTACTACTTTCTCGGCATGCTGGCGATGCTCCTGTGCATGCTGGTATCGGTATTTATCCTCGGCGTGCCCTATCGCGGCTCGCTGGTGCTGCTGTTCCTGATCACCAGCCTGTTTTTACTGAGCACGCTCGGCATGGGGCTGCTTATCTCCACCGTCACCCGTAACCAGTTTAACGCCGCCCAGGTGGCGCTGAACGCTGCGTTTTTGCCGTCGATCATGCTGTCCGGCTTTATCTTTCAGATAGACAGCATGCCTGCGGTGATCCGCGCGGTCACCTATATTATTCCGGCGCGCTATTTCGTGAGCACGCTGCAAAGCCTCTTTCTGGCGGGAAATATCCCGCTGGTGCTGATTATCAATATCCTGTTTTTGATGGCCTCGGCGCTGATGTTTATTGGTCTGACGTGGATGAAAACCAAACGGCGGCTGGATTAAGGAGCAGATATGTTTCACCGTTTATGGACCCTGATTCGCAAAGAGCTGCAATCGCTGCTGCGTGAGCCGCAAACCCGCGCCATTTTGATAATGCCGGTGCTGCTGCAGGTGGTGCTGTTCCCGTTTGCCGCCACGCTTGAGGTCACCAATGCGACGATCGCCATCTACAACGAAGATAACGGCAAGCACGCCGTCGAACTGACCCAGCGTTTTGCCCGGGCAAAAGCCTTTACCCACATTCTGCTGTTGAACAGCCCGCAGGAGATCCAGCCCACCATCGATGCGCAGAAGGCGCTGCTGCTGGTGCGTTTCCCGGCGGATTTCTCGCGCAATCTGGATACACTCCAGACCGCGCCACTGCAGCTGATTCTCGACGGGCGCAACTCCAACAGCGCCCAGATTGCGGCCAACTATCTGCAGCAGATAGTGAAGGATTACCAGCAATCGCTGCTGGAGGGCAAACCAAAGCCTAACAACAGCAAGCTGGTGGTACGCAACTGGTATAACCCTAACCTCGACTACAAATGGTTTGTGGTGCCGTCGTTGATCGCCATGATCACCACCATCGGCGTGATGATCGTCACCTCACTTTCAGTGGCGCGCGAGCGGGAGCAAGGTACGCTCGATCAGCTGCTGGTCTCGCCGCTGGCGACCTGGCAGATCTTCGTTGGCAAAGCGGTGCCGGCCCTGATTGTCGCGACCTTCCAGGCCACAATTGTGCTGGGTGTCGGGATCTGGGCTTACCAAATCCCGTTTGCCGGTTCGCTGGCGCTGTTCTACTTCACGATGGTGATTTACGGTCTGTCGCTGGTGGGGTTTGGTCTGCTGATCTCGGCGCTGTGCTCCACGCAACAGCAGGCGTTTATCGGGGTGTTTGTCTTTATGATGCCCGCGATCCTGCTGTCAGGCTATGTCTCTCCGGTGGAGAATATGCCGGTGTGGCTGCAGGATCTCACCTGGATTAACCCGATTCGTCACTTTACGGATATCACCAGGCAGATCTATCTGAAGGATGCGAGTCTGGATATTGTGTGGGGAAGTTTGTGGCCGCTACTGGTTATCGCGGCCACAACGGGGTCAGTGGCGTATGCGATGTTTAGACGCAACATCGCGTAGCTTTTTCTCTTTGGTCAGCAGTGAGACCACTGCTGGCCCTGCGAGGATAGCCAGGCCTGCCAGGGCCAGCAGCAGGTTGTTTTGCAACACCCGCGACAGCAGCCACAGGACGATCATCGCCGCGCCAAAATACCAGGTGGTCGTCAGCTCCTCGAGCACGTCCCCAACCTCGCGCCAGCGGGCGTCATGGTGGCGCTGTAAGAACAACATTGACAGTACGGTAACGCCGTAAAGGACGCAAAGCCCTAAGCCCACACGCACCAGCGTGCCGCTCATCCAGCCCATCACCAGTACCGCCACAACCAGTAAATGCAACATTATCTGCCAGCAACTCAGGCCAGTTGCGACACGAACACGTTGTTGCCACTTCATGGTTTCTCTCCCGAAGAACTTTTCTCTGCTAATTCAGACTACCGCACTTTACGGAAAATTCCGTAACGCCGCATCTTTTTGTGACGCGGACTACACTTTATTTTCATCAGGATAGTCACGCTGGAAGGAGTTTATGAGCGAAAAAAAGCCGCATTTATCACTTAACGTGCTGACAATAAACATTCACAAAGGCTTCACGGCATTTAATCGTCGCTTCATTTTACCGGAGCTGAGAGACGCGGTACGCGCCGTGAACGCCGATATTGTCTGCCTGCAGGAAGTGACCGGCGGACACGACATTCACCAACAGCAGATCGACAACTGGCCCGACGCACCGCACTACGAATTTCTGGCCGATACCCTCTGGCGCGACTACGCCTACGGGCGCAATGCGGTCTACCCCGAGGGCCATCACGGCAATGCCGTGCTGTCGCGTTTTCCTATTGAATACAGTGAAAACCGTGACGTGTCGGTTGGTGAAAGTGAAAAACGCGGGCTGCTTTACTGCCGCATCGCGCCGCCTGAGCTGCCCTTTCCGCTCCATATCGGTTGCGTTCATCTCGGCCTGCGGGAGGCCCACCGCCAGGCTCAGCTGCAGATGTTGACCCGATGGGTGAACGATCTGCCCGACGGGGAGCCGGTGGTGATCGCCGGTGATTTTAACGACTGGCGTCAGCGCGCCTGCCGTCCGCTGGCGCGCGATGCCGGGCTGGAAGAAGTCTTCACCCACGCCCACGGTCGCCCCGCGCGAACCTTCCCGGTGCGCTTCCCGCTGCTGCGCCTGGACCGGATCTATGTGAAAAATGCCCGTGCCGCGCACCCCGGCGTGCTGACGCTGCTCAACTGGCGTCACCTGTCTGACCATGCCCCACTCAGCGCGGAGATCCACCTATGAGATGCTCATGGCAGGAGGGAAACCAGATCACGCTGCTGGAAAATGGCGACAACTACTACCCGGCGGTGTTTGACGCCATCGACCGCGCGCAGCACAGAGTATTCCTCGAAACCTTTATCTGGTTTGAGGACGAGGTGGGTAACGCGCTGCACGCGGTACTGCTGCGCGCCGCTCAGCGCGGCGTGAATATTGAAGTCCTGCTCGACGGCTATGGCTCGCCAGACTTAAGCGCAGAGTTCGTCAACACCCTCACGGCGGCAGGCGTGGTATTTCGTTACTACGATCCAGGCCCACGTCTGTTTGGCATGCGCACCAATCTCTTTCGCCGGATGCACCGCAAAATCGTAGTCGTCGATGAGACGGTGGCCTTCGTCGGCGGTATTAACTACTCGGCGGAGCATATGTCCGACTACGGGCCAGAAGCGAAGCAGGATTATGCCATTCGGGTCGAAGGGCCGGTTG
>JAFACP010000451.1 GCA_023425455.1 Pseudomonadota bacterium
CCGCAACGTACCCACGCTGTCCGCCGCCAGCGCAGCGCTCGATCTCTCCACCGCCGCACTGCATGCCGGCCCCGAAATTCATCAGGCTTACACCCACGCTTTGACCGCCATCACCCACCACCTTTCGCTGACGGGTTATGACCAGACTGGCCTGCTGTCTCTGCGTGAAGCCATTGCCGCACGCTATACCGCGCGCGGGCTGGCGACCCGTCCGGATGAAGTGATGGTGGTCAATGGCGCAGTCAGCGCTTTTGCGCTGGTCTTACGTATGATGACCGGCCCCGGCGATCGCGTGGTCGTCGACCACCCCACCTACCCGCTGGCGATAGCCGCCATTCAGGGCGCCCAGTGTCGACCCGTCGGGGTTTCGTTGCCGGAAACGGGCTGGGATACCGACGGTTTTGCCGCGACGCTTGCCCAGACCGCACCGCGCCTGGCTTACCTGATGCCGGATTTTCATAACCCGACGGGGCGGTGTATGGATATGGCGACTCGCCAGACAATCACCGATATTGCCGCGCGAAGCCGCACGACGCTGGTCGTTGACGAGACGATGGTTGACCTGTGGTTTGATTCACCGCCACCGCCGCCCCTGGCGTCATTTAACCCGCAGGCGTCGGTTATCACGCTGGGCTCGGCGGGGAAAAGTTTCTGGGGCGGGCTTCGTCTCGGCTGGATCCGGGCCTCATCGCGCACCCTTGCCGCACTCGTTCAGACGCGGGACACGCTGGATCTCGGCTCACCGCTGCTCGAACAGCTGGCCGCACAGTGGCTTATCGAAAAAGGTGAAACCTTCCTGCCCGCACGGCGTAAGATGCTGGCAGAACGGCGTAATCGCTGCGGGGAGTTGCTGCGCGAACATTTTCCGGAGTGGAGATTCCATGAGGCGCAGGGCGGGCTTTCATACTGGATTGAACTTCCTGGCATGCAGGCGACCCAGCTCGCGGCCCGGGCGGAGACGCTTGGGATCAACCTCGGTACCGGGACGCGGTTTGGCTTATCAGGCGCTTTCGATCGTTATCTGCGGATGCCCTTCTCTCTCGACCCGGAGGCACTTGAAGACGCGCTGCTGAGAATCAAACCGCTGTGGCGTGCCCTTAATAACAGCCGCCCGGTGGTAGAACGCAGAGTGGTTTAATGTGAAATGAGCTGGAACAGATGATGAAATAGTCACCGGTTACATTTCAACCTGTGATTAAAATCACACATCAATACGTAGCGTAATTAAAAATAAAAACAGCTGACTGTCACCTGTGCAGTCAGCTGTTTTCACAGCGAAGGAATTAGTGCTGAGGAGGAACAGGAAATCCTTTCAGTGAAATAACGAAACTTTCACCGTCTTTCTTTATTTTTGCGCCGGTATCACACCAGTCAGACGCAATGCGAAAGAACTCATCACTTCCTACATTCCAGCCAAGACGTACATGCTTGACATAACCTGAACGCAACAGATCGCAGGCCTCTTTGTAGTCGCTGGCAGTAGACAGTTGTTGTTTCATTTTCTCTTCTTCAGAAGTTTACGCAGAGCTTTGATTTCTTTAGGAGTAAAAGGCATTACACTCTCTTCTTCCGTATGTTGATTATCAATATCCTCTTCCGATACTCCCGCCTCTTCTACCGCTTCAAATGCCTGTAGCAGCAGTTTCTCTGCGGTCACGCTGAGATTCTCATTATTCACTTCCGCATAGTGGCGAAGTCTTTCTTTTAGCGCTTCATCAATCTTAACGTTTAATACCGCAGTAGCCATGATCGTCATTTCCCTTCGGAATAAGTCCATTATTTAATACACGAAGTTAAGATTGTAATCCAGATATATATTTTTTGCTTATAGAAGGTAAAAGAAGCCCGATAATAAAATGAACGACTATTATTACAGGTTTATGACAATAATATTTCAGGTGAATGAAAGATATATTACATATTAAAATTAAAACCTGTTTTTTGTAGGGAATAACCCGTCACCGGTATCAGAGATAAGCAGATTAACATGAAGTGAATAGGGAGATGGTTCAGAAATGGGTGGGGGCCCTGCCAGCTACATCCCGGCACACACGTCGCCTGCCCTGGCTGCTTCCTTCCGGACCTGACCTGGTGAACAGAGTAGCGTTGCGGGAGAACCAACAGAGCCCCCATTGAGAGCGTTGTTAACCAACGCGCAGGCGCATTATCCCTATGCCGTCCGCCAATTGCAAGCCATTGACATCCGGATGGCGGTTTATTGTGCAATCCCCGGATATCTCCACGACGCGCGTGGTTTCTGGTTGCGCGGCACCTCAGGAAGAGACGAAGATAACCCCCGTGGCTGAGCTGCTCACTCTCCCTTCTGCAGGGGCTCGGCGCAGCTTCAGAAATGGCGCTCTCGGCAAACTGCGACAGGAGTAACAATGGACGCACAGGACACCTTCCCACAGCGCGTGTGGCAAATCGTGGCGGCTATTCCGCAAGGTTATGTCACCACTTATGGCGATGTCGCGAGGCTTGCAGGCTCTCCGCGCGCGGCACGTCAGGTAGGCGGAGTATTACGCCGTTTGCCGGAAGGCAGCACCTTGCCGTGGCACCGGGTGGTTAACCGCCAGGGAAGCATCTCCCTGACCGGTCCTGACCTTCAACGTCAGCGTCAGGCTTTACTGTCTGAAGGCGTACAGGTCTCTGGTTCGGGGAAGATTGATCTGCAGAAGTATCGCTGGGTGTACTGAAGCCCTCTCCGTCGGGAGAGGGCAACACACGCAGTTACATCTGCGTTGGCGTTGAGGAAGGCATGGCCGGCTGGTTAGTCTGCGGCGCGACGGGCACTGCCGTTTGCTGTACCGGGACCAGCTTCAGATCAGCTTTGGTTCCGCCATTGTTAATCACTTCCTGCACCGTGTCGGTAATAAAGACCAGCTTATCGTTGATCGTTACCGCCGCACTCAGAAGGATCCGCGCGTTCGGCTGAACCTCTGACGGGTTATACGGCAGCACAAAACTGAACGGCGCCTGTTTACCTTCCGTTCGCACCGCCCGCTGCGCGAGCACTTTTGACGGCGCATCGGCCAGCGAAGCATCAGACAACGTCACGGTTAATACCGCATCCGGCGGTAATGCCACTTTCTGACGGATCCAGATCGTACCAGAAACATTAGGCTGCTGAATGGACTGCTGCGAAAGGGTGTTAATACCATTCGGATCTGGCGCTGGCATTGGCGTGTTTCCGCTCTTACCTGCGCAGGCGGACAACGCCACCGCAATGGCTATACCACTAAGCATGGGCACGAGTTTCATTGAAGTCTCCTTATCATCAATGCACCAGCGGGATCGATCCCACCCGATGTCGTTAACATTCATATAACGTGACTAAGTGTGGCACAAATCCCTTATTAACGCCTGATTTCAGCCTGATAATCAGATTATTCTACCCATCGGACCACTTTCATTTCTGCGTTATACTCAGCTTATCTTTCGCCACGGCGTTTTATTGAGGACAACTATGAGTCAAGCGCTGAACAATCTGCTGACATTACTGAATCTGGAAAAAATAGAGGAAGGGCTCTTCCGCGGACAGAGCGAGGATTTAGGTTTACGCCAGGTCTTCGGTGGTCAGGTCGTGGGGCAGGCGCTGTGCGCGGCTAAAGAGACCGTGCCCGCAGACCGTCTGGTGCATTCGTTTCACAGCTACTTCCTGCGCCCCGGCGACAGTGCAAAACCGATTGTTTACGACGTTGAGGTCCTGCGCGATGGCAACAGTTTTAGCGCGCGCCGTGTGGCGGCCATTCAGAATGGTAAACCCATTTTCTATATGACCGCCTCATTCCAGGCGCCAGAGCCCGGCTATGAGCACCAAAAAGCCATGCCTTCTGCGCCATCACCGGAGGATCTGAAGTCGGAAACCGAGATTGCCCACGCGCTGGCCCACCTGTTGCCGCCGCAGGTGAAAGAAAAGTTCCTGTGCGATAAACCGCTGGAGATCCGCCCTGTCGAGTTCCACAACCCGATGAAAGGCCACGCCGCAGATCCTGTACGCCAGGTCTGGATCCGCGCCAACGGTGAGGTGCCGGAAGATTTCCGCGTGCATCAGTATCTGCTGGGGTACGCCTCTGACTTTAACTTCCTGCCGGTCGCCCTTCAGCCTCACGGTGTGGGCTTCCTCGAGCGTGGCATGCAGGTGGCGACGATCGATCACTCGATGTGGTTCCATCGCCCGTTCAACATGAACGACTGGCTGCTCTACAGCGTGGAAAGTACCTCTGCATCCAGCGCACGGGGATTTGTTCGCGGTGAGTTTTACACCCAGGACGGCGTGCTGGTGGCCTCTACCGTACAGGAAGGGGTAATGCGCAACCGGAGCTAAACGCGCGCGGTTAAGCATAAAAAAGCCTCCCGACGGGAGGCTTTTTGCTACAGGAGTGTGTCAATCTTATCAGGCGTTGTAAGCATTCTCGCCGTGGCTGTTGACGTCCAGACCTTCGCGTTCCTGCTCCTCTGGTACGCGCAGACCGACGGTCATATCCGCCAGTTTGTAACCGATGAAGGCGACAACAGCAGACCAGACAATCGTGATGGCGATACTTTCCAGCTGCACCAGCAGCTGATGAACCATGGTCACACCGTCAGCAAAGCCAACGCCGCCCAGGGATTTCGCGGCGAAGATACCGGTCATGATGCAGCCCACGATGCCGCACACACCGTGCACGCCGAAGACGTCGCAGGGGTCATCGACGCGCAGCAGACGTTTCAGCGCAGTCACACCCCACAAACCGGCCAGACCGGCAACCAGACCAACCAACAGCGCGCCACCTACACCGACGTAGCCACATGCCGGGGTGATGCCTACCAGGCCTGCGATGGCACCAGAACATGCGCCCAGCAGTGACGGTTTGCCGCGAATGGCCCATTCGCCAAATACCCAGGAGAGGATTGCACCAGCGGTGGCCACAACGGTATTGACGAAGGCCAGTGCTGCGATTTCGTTTGCCGCACTTGCGGAACCGGCGTTAAAGCCGAACCAGCCGAAGTAGAGGATAGCGGTACCGGTGAACACCATCGGCAGGTTGTGCGGTTTAAACGCTTCTTTACCGAAGCCCACACGTTTGCCAATCAGGTAGGCGCCAACCAGGCCTGCTACTGCAGCGTTAATGTGCACAACAGTACCGCCCGCGAAGTCCAGCGCACCGTGAGCCGCCAGCAGACCGCCGCCCCAGACCATGTGTGCAATTGGAACATAGGAGAGCGTCAGCCAGACCACCACGAAGATAAGGACCGCTGAGAAGCGAATACGCTCAGCCAGCGCACCCACAATCAGCCCCACGGTGATGCAGGCGAATGATCCCTGGAACGCGACATGGATGTACTGATAGAAACTGCCCATCAACGCGGTCAGTTCAATATTTTTCAGCATTGCCCAGTTGAAGTTGCCGAAGAAGGCATTGCCTTCACCGAACGCCAGCGAGTAGCCGTAGACAACCCACAGGACGCAGACCAGGGCAAAGGTCACTGCCACCTGCGTAAGCATTGAGAGGACGTTTTTACCGCGGATCAGGCCACCGTAAAACAGCGCAATCCCCGGAATGGTCATGAACAGCACCAGCGCGGTGCAGATCATCATAAAGGCGTTATCGGCTTTGTCTGCCACTGCAGGGGCAGCCATCGCCAGGCCCGGCAGCAGTGCCAGCGACCCCAGAGCCGTTTTGATTGTTGCTTTCTTCATTTTCTCGATCCCTATCACTGTGTGCCAGGAGTTATTACAATGCCGCTTCGTCGGATTCGCCCGTACGGATACGGATGACGCGCTGCAGTTCAGCAACGAAAATTTTGCCGTCGCCAATTTTGCCGGTATAGGCCGCTTTGCTGATGACATCAATCACCTCATCAAGCTGGTCATCCGCAATGGCCACATCAATCTTCACTTTCGGCAGGAAGTTGACGCTATATTCCGCCCCGCGATACAGCTCGGCATGACCTTTCTGACGGCCAAAACCTTTTACTTCGGTGACAGTCAGTCCCTGAATACCCATGGAAGACAGCGCTTCGCGAACGTCTTCAAGTTTGAATGGTTTGATTACAACCGTAACCAGCTTCATAAATCCCCTCCAGTCAGAATTCGGTAATGGCCGCAGCTAACACGCAGGAGATATTGCAAGGGGTGTGCCAGAATGAAAAAAAATGACGATTTTGATGCTAAGCCCGCGTCTTCAGGGCAAAAGCGGTGGAAAAAAACGTCCCGGGCGGGAAAGAGAGAAGATGGCGAAAAAAAAACGCACCATCGTAGTGCATGGTGCGTTTCCGTTTTGCACCAACAGCTGTGACTGTTAGCGCATTGCCTGATTTTGGTGCATCAGGCGCTCAGGGAGGCTTCCTCACGGGCGCTGGCGGCCAGCTCCTCTCCCGCAAGCTGCAGCTGATACATCTGCCAGTAGCGTCCTTGCGCCGCCAGCAGCTCGCGATGCGTCCCCCGCTCCACCACCTGACCGCGATGCAGCACCAGGATCGTATCCGCATCAACGATCGTCGACAGCCGATGCGCAATGACCACCAGCGTTGTCTGAGCGCGCACCACGGCCAGCGCCTGCTGAATGGCCTGCTCCGTACCGGAATCGATACTTGCGGTGGCCTCATCCAGGATCAGCACCTGCGGGGTATCAATCAACACCCGCGCCAGCGCCAGAAGCTGCTTTTGCCCAACGGACAGGTTGTTGCCCTGCTCGCCAAGCCGGGTGTCGATGCCCTCGCTAAAGCCACGCGCCAGCTCGGCCAGCTGCACTTTTTCCAGCACCTCCCAGACCTGCTCATGGCTGAAGGGACGCCCAAGCGTCACGTTGGCATAGAAGGTATCAGCCAGTACCACCGGATCCTGCTGCACCATGGCGACGCCCTTGCGCAACACCGGGTGGCTGAGTGACGCAAGCGGACGACCATCGAGGCGGATCTCCCCTTTCGTTAACGGGTAGTACCC